>CAVDGK010000180.1:0-4267 GCA_963607995.1 Oscillospiraceae bacterium
AAATTATTGCTTAGAAATTCCTCAAATGTCATAGCCCCTCCTCTTTAGATATCACATTTCTTATGCTGTCTGCCCTTTTTGAAAAAATCGGCTTTTCAAATTAAGATAAGCATAATGCAAACCGAGACAAATGACAACGGCTCCCACAATGCTCAAAACCCTGAAAATACCATCTTCCGGCTTAATAAGAGCCAAATAAAAATATTCCAGTGTAAAAGGCACCCCAAAAAGTTTATTAAACAGAATATCCAGCAGTGTGATCACGATGAGATGCCAGCGGTAAATAGGCAGGGTATTCATGCCAATGGTACTAAGAAGCCTGCTGTGCGGCAAGATTCTGGACAGCAACTTCATAAGATACAAAAGTCCTATAGCTGCACAGGAGAGCATACCACAATACTCTTTAGTGATTCTCTTTTCCTCTCTCTGCCAGTCTTCTTTCCAGTTCCAATTTAAGCTCATAACGCTTTACTTTACCGGATTCTGTAGCTGGGATCATATCAATAATCTCGATGAATTCCGGCCATAATCTCTTGGCAACGCCTTTGGAAGCAAGGTACTTGGAAACGGATTCAACAGTCGGAACGATGCCATCCTTTACCATAACGAAAGTACAGATTCTCTCACCCAGTCTTTCATCCGGCATGCCAATGGTGGAATGAGCTCCCACACCGGGACAGCCAATCAGATCATAATCAACTTCATTAGTGGAAATATTTTCGCCACCTCGAATCAGAATATCCTTCTTACGCCCCTTAACTTTAATGCGGCCCATTTCATCCCAAACGCATATATCACCGGATTTAACCCATCCATCATCTGTCAGAGTATCATCCGTAGCTTCTTTATTATTGAGATACCCCACAAAGGTATTGGGACCACGGGATATTTCCTCTCCCAATTCACCGTAGGGCACGTCATTTCCTTCTTCATCCACAACCCGGACTTCGATGCCCTCCAGAGCAACGCCGGACCAGTCACCATTCCACTCCAGACAATTTTCCGGCGGAACCGCTACATGAGGACAGCTTTCGGTAGCACCATAAGATTCGCAAAGAAGAACACCATGATTATAAGCTCGTTTGATCATTACTCCCGGCACAGGCGCACCGCCGCAGATAAAGAGTCGTAAGGTTTCGAATTTCATGTCATCTTTTTCTGCACAGTTAAGCATATCGTAAATAAAAGGAGTGGCGCCCATAGTCCAGGTCGCTTTTTCACGGTTCATGATGTTAATGGCTTCCACCGCATCGAACTTCTGCTGAAGGATCACTCTTGCCCCCAGCTGCATAGTGGAAATCAGACCATGATTAAAGCCTGTTGCATGATTAAGAGGCGAGGGCATAAAGCAAATATCATCATGGGTCAGATGATATCCCTTTGAAAATACTCTCTCCGAAAATACCAGATTATTATGAGTAATAAGAGTTGCCTTTGGACGGCTGGTGGTACCGGAAGTCATAATGATCAAAGCCACATCTTCCGATTTGCTTTCCGGTGCTTCTGTATTCATCGGATATTTTTCAAGGATTTCCCGCATAGTAATAGAATCACGAGCCGGTGTCTCCTTATCAATGACGCAGACAGCCTCTTTCTTTAAGCTTTCCACTCTCTCTAACACCTGGGCATTCTGTTCTTCATAATCCATTTTCCGGAAGGTCGTGGGAGTGATCAATGCTTTGGAACCTACTAAATTCATGCTATAAACCATATCTTCCACATTGAACCGAATGGAAAGAGGATGCATAACAGCTCCCACTTTAAGGCAGGCAACGTAAATGATACAGAATTCCGACCAGGAGGGGCACTGGAAAGTCACCACATCACCATTCTGTATGCCGATATCTTTTAACCAGCTTGAGAAGCGGGCGGCTTTTTCATCTAATTCTCCATAGGTAAAACGCACCCCTGTATCGTCGCTGACATATTCTAAATCCCCGTAGGATGAAACACTGTCGTTCCACACATCATTTAATGTTTTCGGACTCCAATAGCCTTTTTCATAATATTCGCGCCTTTTTTCTTCATTAACTTTTAGATCTGTAATCATAATTACGCTCCTTGAATTAAATATCTATATAGCTTTTAGATCATTCCGGCTGCATTTTTTAACTTCTTTTGGCTATTTTAGGCTGTTCGATTTTTTTATCCATATTTTTTTACCGAACCGCATTACTTTTATTTTTTCTTAATTTCCTGTCTTTTCACCAATGAAGCAAAGTCCCCATTTTTTTTCATTAGTTCTTCATAGCTTCCCCTCTCGGTGATGTCACCATTTTTAACCAGAAGAATACAGTCACAATTTTGAATCGTCGATAATCTGTGAGCTACCATGATAACCGTACACTTCAGACTCTCTATACTCTGAATGACCTTTTTCTGGGTACTGTTGTCCAGTGCTGATGTTGCCTCATCCAGAATTAGAAGCCCCGGTTTCCGAATCAAAGTTCTTGCCAAAAGAACGCACTGTTTCTGTCCACCGGAAAATCCGCCTCCGGAGGTTTCTGATACATTTGTATCCAGCCCCTCCGGCAGGGTTCTGACATAATCACCGATAGCTGCCAGATCCAGGGCTTCCCAGATTTCTTCATCTGAAAATTCCGAATCTCCAAGCGTCACATTATAGCGGACAGTTCCGGGAAAGAGTTTGCCCCGCTGTGATACAAAACCGATGTGGCTGCGGACAGACTGCATATTTAAAGTAGTCAGAAGTTTTCTGTCAAGGAGAATTCTGCCGGAATCCGGTTTGTTTATGCCGATCAACATATTGATCAGTGTACTTTTTCCGGAGCCGCTTTCTCCGGCAATGCCAATCTTCTCCCCCTTCTTGATTTCCAGGGACATATTGGACATCTTAAAAGCTTTATTGTCCTTATAAGAGAAGCTGACATTTTCGAAAGCGACCTCTCCCTGGATATTGTTGACATAATTTTCGCCGCTCTCTTCCATATCCTGGCCCTCAAATATAGGCAAAAGCTGTTCATAAGAAGGCTTCATTGTGCTTAAAGAATCAATCATGGTACACAGAAGACTTGTGGCTGATGTCACGAAAGCGAAAGATGTCGAAAAGGCAATATAATTAGCACAGGTAACACCACTTACCACGGCTAAGGAAAGCAAAACGGCAGAACTGACAGCTGTAAACAGGGTCTGAATCAAAGGCTTTAACTTCACAAAAATCACCGGGTCATAATTGCAGCAAAGAATCTTGCGATACAGATTGGCCCATCTGACGAAAGCCCTTTTCCATGCACCAGCCGTTTTGATTTTGGCAATGCCATTGATGGTTGTATAAGTTATTTCCTTTAATTGTGAATCAGCTTCAAGCTGATCAGCTGTATTGGCCCGGCTTGCCATCATGGTCATAACCGATAGAAGGACCTGCAATGCCACAAGAACAAAGGCGGGGAAAACAAGAGTTGGCGTAATTTCCCGAATCTGTGGAAAATACAAGAGGGAAAACAAAACAGAAACAAAGGTGCCTAACACAGTATTTGCTATAAAGGCTCCCAGTTTTCTGGCATTTGCAACAAAGGCCGTAATGCGTCCTGAGCCTGTTGTATCAAAATAATTCAGCGGCTTCCTTAAAATGCGCATCATAACGGCACTTTGCAGAACCTTTCCGCAGTCATTTTCAATTAAGCTCATACCAATGTATTTATAAGCCTGCATAATAGCCCTTGTAAGTGCCGTAATTATGTAAATAACCAAAAGCACCATAAGATTGGCATATACGTCCTCTCCCCAGTCCATATAATGGCCAAGGCCAACTCTATTAATGGATGTTATAAGCTGACCCAGCAGAGTGCAGAAAAATGTCAATAAAACCAGGCGAATAACTTTGCTTGTCGGAATTGATGTCATGACATAGCCCACCACTCTAAAAAAACCTAATGGCTTGGTGGCAAATGGCGATTCCGTCCTGGGCCATTCCGGAAGAGGTTTGTATACTTCATAGATCTCCGGGCTTAATTTAACAGAGGAAGAAAATTTCTTTTTCTTTGTCTTGTCAGACAGATAGCTGTATCCTCCGATAAAATTCTTCTCAATAACAATCCACTTTCCCTCTTCTGTTTTTGCCAGATAGGTCCGATTTGAATTATGTTTCATGGATTCTTTAAGATTATCCACCTGATTGTACATAATTTCATTTGACTCCAGCATCATTTTCAGCAGTTCTTTTTCGTTTTCTGCTCGTCCCTTGATGCTATTGGTCAATTTGAAAGAAAGGAGAATGTAATTCAGACAAAATTCCAGATCGTCCAGC
>CAVDGK010000181.1:0-4237 GCA_963607995.1 Oscillospiraceae bacterium
GCCGTGATCTGACGGCTATGGCAAGGAATGGTGAACTTGATATTGTCGTGGGGCGGGAAAATGAGATGAACCGTGTTCTTCAGATCTTGGGCCGCAGAACAAAAAATAATCCCTGCCTTGTGGGAGAAGCCGGCGTAGGCAAAACGGCTATTGCGGAAGGCCTTGCTCAGAGAATAGCCTGGGGAATGGTGCCGGATACGATGAAAGATAAACGTATTATGGTGCTGGATATATCTTCCATGGTGGCCGGATCAAAATATCGCGGTGAATTCGAGGAGAGAATGAAGGGCGTTATCCAAGAGGTAAGCGCCAACAAAAATATCATTCTCTTTGTCGATGAAATTCATACTATGATTGGGGCAGGCGGTGCAGAAGGTGCACTGGATGCTGCTAATATTATGAAGCCTGCTCTTTCCAGAGGCGAGATTCAGATGATCGGTGCTACTACCATCAGAGAATATAGAAAATATATTGAAAAGGATGCTGCCCTTGAAAGACGTTTTCAGCCGGTAACGGTAGAAGAGCCTTCTGCTGAAGATACCATTAAGATTCTTGAAGGTCTTCGCCCTTATTATGAAAATTTCCATAAAGTTAAGATTTCTGATGAGGCTCTTCAGGCTGCGATAGATTATTCTGTACGCTATATTGCGGAAAGAAAACTGCCGGATAAGGCAATTGACCTTATTGACGAAGCTGCATCCAAATTACGCCTTGCTGGATATAAGCCGTCTGCTGAGTTTGCAGAAAAAGAAAAATACGTAACAGAACTTTCTAAGGAAAAAGAAGCTGCTCTTATGGCCGGAAAAATGGCAGAGGCCAAAGAACTTCAACAAAAACAGCATTCGCTTAAGGAAGAATTGGATGAAATACAGGCTGAAAAAACAGGTAATGTGCGTTTGTCATCCTTGGTTTTAAGTGAGAACGATATTGCGCGGGTTGTTTCTGAATGGACCGGTATTCCGGTAGCCAGACTGGCTGAAAAAGAAAGTCGTCGTCTTGCAAAATTGGAAAGTATTCTTCATAAGAGGGTTGTTGGTCAGGAAGAAGCTGTGAAAGCGGTTTCTGCAGCTGTGAAAAGGGGCCGAGTCGGGCTTAAAGATCCTAAGAGACCTACCGGAAGCTTTTTATTCCTCGGACCAACTGGCGTTGGAAAAACAGAGCTGGCAAAGGCGCTTGCTGAGGCTGTTTATGGCTCAGAAGATAATATGATTCGCGTGGATATGTCAGAATATATGGAGAAACATACGGTTTCCCGCATGATCGGCTCTCCGCCAGGCTATGTAGGTTACGATGAGGGCGGTCAGCTGTCGGAGCAGGTAAGGCGTCATCCTTACAGCGTTATTTTGTTTGATGAGATTGAAAAGGCCCACCCGGATGTATTTAATGTGCTTCTTCAGGTTTTGGATGAAGG
The DNA here is from genome assembly GCA_963607995.1 of Oscillospiraceae bacterium. Lineage (GTDB taxonomy): Bacteria > Bacillota > Clostridia > Lachnospirales > Lachnospiraceae > Chordicoccus. Next base: position 1,412 of record CAVDGK010000181.1, read on the forward strand.
TCATATTACAGATACACATGGCAGAAAAGTTGATTTTAAAAATACTATCATGATCATGACATCCAATGTAGGGGCGCAGCAGATTGTCGAACCCAAAAAACTGGGATTCGGCATGGCGGACGATGAGGAAAAGGATTATCAGCGTATGCGGGGAAAAGTTATGGCTGAAGTGTCACGCCTTTTCAAGCCAGAATTTTTAAACCGTATTGATGAGACTATAGTTTTCCATCCTCTTAGCAAAAAAGAGGTTAAACAGATTGTTTCAATTCTTTTGAAAGAATTGTCGGAACGAGTGAAAAATCAGATGAATATTTCCTTGAAGTTCACGCCATCGGCAGAAGATTATATTGTGGAAAAAGGATTCTCACAAAAATATGGTGCACGTCCATTGAAACGGAAGATTCAATCGGATATTGAAGATCCATTAAGTGATCTTATTCTGTCAAGAGAGATAAAAAGTGGAAATACAGTTCGGGTAAGTGTTTTGAAAAATAAAGTTTCCTTCAAGGTCTTGTGAAATGATCTTTTGATGTGAAAGTCAGATTATTAAATCTGTATTAAAAGAAAAATAATGTTATTTAATTTTGGAATTTGCTGTGCTACTATGTGAGGAAAGAATTCGAAGATGTCGCTTCCTGATATACAAAATTTAAGAAAAAATCCCATTATTTAATGAGTAAAGGGAGAAAAATTTAATTAGATGCTGCGATTTGCGCAGGTATTTAATTAAAGCAAAGTATGAATTTTATATAAGCAGACAGCGAAGAATATTGCGAATATCATTGACATAAGTAACGAAGAAAATAAAGAAAGGAATGGGTGTGATTTTCATTCTCACACAAAGAAATTATGGCAGTCGTTAAAGAATTAATTCGTACAGAAAATGGCAATACTTTAAGCTTTGGTGACTACACTCTCAGTGAAAAAGCAAAAAAATCTGATTACGAAATGGGTGGAAATTCCTACAAGGTAAAAACTTATAAAGATATTACACGTCTTGAAAGAAATGACGCTTTTGTTTATGAATCGGTACCAGGAACAGCTGTTTATTCTCTTCGTGCTGATGAAAATAGTGTGGAATTTGAGGTAGAAGGTGCTCAGGATGCCCAGATTATAGTGGGCGGAGAACCGGAAACATCATATGAGATCTACATTAATGGAAAAATGACCGATGAAGAAAAAGCAAGTCTCAGCGGCAAGGTTTCATTTAGCGTCGAATTGGAAGAAGGCAAAAGAATCGCTGTTAAACTTGTGCGTCGTTAAAACTTTGAAAGTAATGATGTAAGAAATATACAGGGTTGTTTTTAGTGATTATACACTGAACAGAATTATCGAGATAAAAATGAAAGGCAGGGTGACTTCGGTCACCCTTTTTAAATAAATGGCAAAAGATAAAACGATTTTTTTCTGTCAGAATTGCGGCTACGAAAGTGCAAAATGGATGGGGCAGTGCCCGGGCTGTAAAAGCTGGAATACCTTTGTTGAAGAAAAAATCACACCTTTAAATGGGAAAAGTACAACATCCAAGTCAAGTAGAACGAAGACAAATAAACCGGTGACACTTAAAGAAATACCGGTTAACGGAGAAGAGAGAACTCTAAGCGGCATCAAAGAACTGGACCGGGTTCTTGGTGGTGGCATTGTCAGTGGTTCAATGGTTCTGATCGGTGGAGATCCCGGGATTGGAAAGTCCACCCTTCTTTTACAAACTTGTCGCAAATTGGCAGAGAAAGAAATAAAGGTTCTCTATATTTCCGGCGAAGAAAGTCTTCATCAGATTCGCATGCGTGCAGAACGAATCGGGGAGATATCGGATAACTTTAAACTGCTTTGTGAAACGGATATGGACACAATCCGGGAAGTTATTGAGATGGAAAAGCCGGATGTGTGCGTCATCGATTCAATTCAGACCATGTACAGCGGAAATGTATCCTCCGCACCTGGCAGTGTTTCCCAGGTAAGGGAAGCTACAGCTGTACTGATGATGATAGCCAAGGGTCTGGGAGTGACAGTTTTTATTGTAGGCCATGTAACAAAAGATGGTTCAGTAGCAGGTCCAAGGGTTCTTGAACATATGGTTGATACGGTTCTTTATTTTGAAGGAGATCGGCATGCGTCTTATCGCGTATTAAGAGCTGTAAAAAACCGCTTCGGATCAACGGATGAGATTGGTGTATTTGAAATGCAATCAGAAGGATTAGTGGAAGTGGCTAATCCGTCAGAATATATGCTGAGCGGAAGACCTGAAAATGTTCCGGGAACTATTGTCTCCTGTTCGCTTGAAGGAACCCGCCCTATGCTGGTGGAAATACAGGCTTTAGTATCGAAGACGAGTTTTGGTATACCGAGAAGGACGGCAGCGGGTGTTGATTATAATCGGGTTAATCTGCTGATGGCTGTTATGGAAAAAAGAGCACGTCTTGATCTGTCTATGTGCGATGCCTATGTTAATATTGCCGGTGGCATTAAAATGAACGAGCCGGCGGTGGACCTTGGCATTGTACTGGCCATGGCCTCCTGCCAGAAAAATCTGTTGGTAACAGAAGATACAGCTGCATTTGGTGAAGTGGGTCTGGCTGGTGAAGTTCGTGCTGTCAGAAATGCTGAACAGCGTATTAACGAAATGCAGAAAATGGGATTTAAGAATGTTATTCTGCCTACAGCAAATATGAAAAATCTGAAAGAAAAAAAGGATATGAAGCTTTATCCGGTCAGAACGATTGAAGAGGCAATAACGACATTGAAAAAAATTTCAAAAATCTCATAAATTTATGCTTGCACAAGGCAGGATGATGTGGTAGTATAAACGTCGCTGCTGAAAACCAA
>CAVDGK010000182.1:0-4178 GCA_963607995.1 Oscillospiraceae bacterium
GTTCAAGACCTGTATAGGTATAAGATGTATTGATTTTCAGTTCTTTAGTTTCTGTTTCCTGGTTTGCATTTTCTGTTGAAGCAGGAATGGATGGTTCCTCTGCCTCGTTACCGGATTCGTAATTTACATTTTCCGGGGCCTCTGCAACTTCCGGTGCAACTGCATCTGTATTTGCCGCCGTCTCCGCATTTGGTGTTTCTTTTTCCTGTGTTTCGACCTGTTCATTTTCTGAAGCATAGGCTGTCAGGGTCGCAACAGATGTGACTGTCAAAAGAGATGCCAGCATGAGAGCCAGTATTCTTTTTGGCATTTTAGTGTGAAACTTTCTTCTCATTTTTTCCTCCCAAAAGTTTTTCACTTTACTAAAGATTAGTTTTTTCTAACCTCATGTTTAAAATTAGGGGCATCTAACGACGCCCAACGGTTAGTTTAACATAACTTTTAGTCAAAATCTGTTGCAAAAGTCACATTTTTTTACATTTTTGTCTTTTTTGCAAAAAAAACCGGCCATCTTGCGATAGCCGGCCTTTTGGGGGACGATTTAATGTTCTACTTTTTTATGGATAATCATATTTCCAACTCGTTTCAGCTGATACGGTATCATTTTCTTGAATTTATCTTCCGCTACAGCCATATTAGAGCATTCCGGATGATCACGGTGCAGCTTAATGGCATCAAATTCGCACTTGGTGGTGCAGACACCGCAGCCGATACACTTGTTAGGATCAACAATAGTAGCACCACAGCCCAGGCAGCGGGAAGTTTCGATCTTAACCTGTTCTTCTGTCAGAGTGCCATGATATTCTTTGAAGCTCTTTGCCTTAGAATCTGCAATATCAGCAGCTTCCTGACGTCCGGCTGTATCATAGCTGTCAACAGAGATATTATCTGTATCGATCTTATTGAATGCCCAACGGTTACGTCCAATCTTCATGTGCGCATTGTGAACATAACGATGGATGGATTCAGCTGCTACCTTGCCGGCTGCAATAGCATCGATGGCAAACTTCGGACCTGTGTAAACATCACCGCCAACGAAGATATCCGGCTGTGTTGTCTGATAAGTCAGGGCATCAGCTACGATTGCCGGTCCCTTGAATTCAACATTTTCTTTAGCTACCAGATCACCCCAGACGCTTCTCTGACCAACAGCGAAAATAACGCGGTCACAGGCAATGGTGATGGTTTCATTTTCATCATAGGTAGGAGCAAAACGATGTTCTGCATTGAAGACAGCCGTACATTTCTTAAAGACGATGCCGGTTACCTTACCATTTTCAGTCAGGATTTCCTTGGGACCCCAGCCATTCTGGATCTTAACGCCATCTTCTCCTGCTTCACGAACTTCTTCATCAGATGCCGGCATCTCTTCTGCTGACTCAAGGCAGAGCTGATGAACTTCCGAAGCACCATTTCTGGCTGATACACGGGCAGCATCGATAGCAACGTTGCCACCGCCGACAACTACAACTCTTCCTGTATATTCTGCGCCGCCGCAATTTGCATCATGAAGATAATCCAGAGCTGTGAAGGTACCTTCCGCATCATCTCCCGGAACGCCAGGACGTCTGCCGGCATTGCAGCCGATAGCTACATAGAAAGCCTTATATCCCTGGGCACGAAGTTCATCTAAGGTGATATCCTTACCGACTTCAACGCCAGTCTTAATATCAACCCCCATCTGCTTCATTACATCGATTTCAGCAGCGATGACATCTTTATCTAGCTTATAAGACGGAATACCATAACGCAGCATACCACCAGGCTGTTCATTTTTTTCAAAGACAGTCGGTCTGTATCCTTTTTCTGCCAGATAGAAAGCAGCTGTCAGACCAGCAGGACCACCACCGATGATGGCAATCTTTTCTTCGAAATGATCCATATGGATGCTGGCCGGGATAACGGTCTTTGGAATATAACGGGTTTCAGCCTTCAGATCACGCTCTGCCAGGAATTTTTTAACAGCATCGATGGAAACAGCCCGATCGATGGTGCCTCTTGTGCAGGCATCTTCGCATCTCTTGTTGCAGACTCTTCCGCAGATAGCCGGGAAGGGATTCTGCTTCTTAATAAGAGCCAGAGCATCATCATAACGACCCTGGGAAGCCATCTTAAGATAGCCCTGAACAGCAATATGAGCCGGACAGGAAGCCTTGCAGGGAGCTGTACCGGTCTTATGTGTATTAACACGGTTATTATCACGATAATCCGGATCCCATTTGTCTTTTCCCCACTTCTTGGCATCCGGCAGTTCCTGTCTCGGATAAGTCACTTCTTTCCCCTGCTTGTCGCAAAGCTTCTGACCAAGCTTAACAGCACCGGCCGGGCAATATTCAACGCAGCGTCCGCAGGCTACACACTTTTCTTTTTCCACGTGAGCTACATAAGCTGAGCGGGACATATTGGGTGTATTAAAAAGCTGGGATGTACGAAGGGCATTGCAGATTTCCACGTTGCAGTTGCAGATACCGAAAATCTTATTTTCACCATCGATATTCGTAATCTGATGAACGAAACCATTATCCTCAGCTCTCTTCAGGATAGCCATAGCCTCTTCATAAGTAATGTCATGACCCTTACCTGTTTCACGACAGTAATCAGCAAAATCACCAACGCCGATACACCAGCCATAATCGTCATCAGCACAGCCATCACCGATAGCCTTGCGGGAAGCACGGCAGGAGCAGCGGCCTACACCAATGTGACCTTCATATTTTTTCAGCCAATAAGAAAGATGTTCAATATCAATGGATGTATTTTCCATTTCAATAGCTTTTTCAACAGGAATAACATGCATACCGATACCTGCACCGCCTGGGGGAACCATCTGGGTTACACCAGCCAGAGGCAGGTATGTCATTCTTTCGAAGAAAGCTGCCACATCCGGATGGTCATTCAATCTCTTGCTCTCTGTAGTTCCCGGTGTTTCTTCCATATTGAAGAGCTCAGCAGAACCCGGAACGAACATAGGGAGAATATAACGGCGTTCGCTCTGGGGAGCTGTCCGTCCTTTATGATCATAATGATAACCATAGTCATACTCAAGAAGGCCGATATAGCTCATTTCTTCAAGGAGCTTCTGGAAACCTTCCTCGCCTCTCTTTTCCACCTTGTCCGGATTCATTTTGCAAAGTTCCGCAAATGTATAAGGTGTTCTCTTTTTCATGGTGAGACCAACTTCTGCCATTTCTTCGGTAATGATCTCCGCAAGACCCCAATATTCCGGATCTTCCACCTTAACACTGCCAAGCATGTGAGCAGCCACGTCAGTGATCTTCTTGCCTAAAGCAATAATTTTCTCACTTGGTGCCTGATCATGGGCATGATTGGCTTTCCAGTCATTGTACCTTTCCATATCGGTACCATTTGCATTTTTAAATCCCATTTTCTCCTCCTGCTAAATGACCATTGACTTTTTTTGTCCTTGATCTATGATGAACCGTTTTGGTTCTTTATGATGTTCCCTTTATTTATGTGAAAAATGAAGTTCACGAAGACCTTCCACTTCTTCACAGACTTCCTGCAGACTGCAAACATGACAATCCATCTGCACATTCTGGGCAATGTGATCGATGGCTTTTGTAATCTTATCTGCCTCCTGAGAAAGTTTTTTTAACTCTTCAAAGTCAAATTCCGGCTCCGTCACAAATAGAGTGCGGACGGCCAGAACATTCGAATCTTTATGGTAAGCTTCCTGAAGAAGCCTGCCAATTTTGGCAAAAGAAAGTCCTTTTTGGATGCTCCCCCGGCTGATGCGGGCTCCCTCCTTTTTCTGAATGGCAGAAAGCCTGAGCATAAATCCTTCCGGATAGAAATGATAACGGACATGATCCAGCTTCTTTATGGCCCCATAAAGCTTTTTGCCTTCCCCCAGGGTATCCTCTCCAACACGGATAATGGATATACGGGCATAAGGACCATTTTCACTCATTTCATCAAGATCCCTGCCGATGCGTTCAATGCTGTCTTCCTTTACGAAAGAGGCATCATCCGTTACAAGAGTCATGCCAATGCCCGGAAAGGATTCATTTCCAAGCTCATAGGCCATTTCATTCCGAAGAATCATGGTATGCTCCGATACCTCATTCCAAGGCGCAGCCTTTTCATTTTCTTTTGTTATGTTATAAAAATCAAGAAGTTTTTCTATCTTCTCAATCAATTCATCATACAGTTTCATC
>CAVDGK010000183.1:0-4112 GCA_963607995.1 Oscillospiraceae bacterium
GTCATGCAGGGGCTGATGGAATTTGATACAAAAGATATGGATATTCTGTTTTTGGAAAATGTAGGAAACCTGGTGTGTCCGGCAGAAGAAGATACGGGAGCTTCCATTAATGTGGCAATCCTTTCCGTGCCGGAAGGAGATGACAAACCGCTTAAATATCCCTTGATGTTTGAAGTGTGTCAGGCGGTTATCATTAATAAAATCGATACGAAGATGTATTTTAAGTTCGATGATGAAGCCGTTAAAAAAAGAATAAAAGATCTGAATCCCAAAGCTGAAATTTTCTTTGTTTCTGCAAAGACGGGAGAAGGAGTCAAGGAATGGACGAACTGGCTTAAAGATAAAGCTGGAGAATGGAATAAATAAAGATACTGCACATGAATCATAGCAGCAAGTGATGAAATGGATTGAAATATTATTATTGTTCATCTGAACAAAACAGTGTATCAATGATTGTGCAAAAAAAAGCCGAACCGCGAAGGTTCGGCTTTTTAGGTCTAAAATTAACTCTGTTTTAAAATTATTCTACAATGTTGTCTTTCATAAGCCATTCAAGAAGAAGGGATTCATCCTGCTTGTTAGCAGCGAAGAGCTCCAGTTCATCACCATGCTCACCAAGAAGAGCACCGATAGCAATATACTGGGAAAGCTTTGACTTAAGGCTGTAACGATCGCCATACTGAGAAGTAAGCCATACATCACCTTCGCACTTGTTTACAACACTAATAAGATCATTTACCTGTTCAATGTTTGTGAGTTTCATCGTTGAAATCTCCTTTCTGTACTTTACTTAACTCTGTTTTCTCTGTTCGCGCTTAAGATACCATATTTATAAGGCTTTTGACAAGATATTTTTTTAACGAAAAATGAGGCGGTCACAGAAAAGCTTTGTACAATGTTACTAAAAAAGATAATAAAAAAATGTTTGAAATAACTATGAAATTGATTTCATTGATACAGTTGATAAATCCATTGCTTTTCGTTGTATTTTACTAAAAGCTTTTCTCCTGAGTTATAAACTTTAGCTCCGACAATCTCATCATTTGCCTGAAGTTCTTCCTGAGGTTTCAGCGAAGAGTTCACGCAACTGGAGATTTGTCCAATATAAGTCCATTTAGAAGAGTTGATTGTATCACTGTCATCCGTATTGCATATCATGTATAGATGTGATGATACATAAATCATGGATACTAAGTCTGATTGATTGGAAGAATCAGAGAAGTTGTCCTGATGAGAAGCTGTTTTTTTAGGAGATTTAAGTTTAGGAGTATTTGGAGGATAAGATGAGATTAAAAAAAAGATAACCAGACTTATCACAATGAGAAAAAAATAATTTTGAAATTTTTTCATTTTCTATTTCCAGTTATATATTGTTTTATACCATTTGTATGTTCGATCTCCAGTGATGTATGTAATATCAGTGCCTGCATCTTTTTTGTCGATTGTGAAGCTATTTTGATACCATGGATTTTGCATAATTGATAATTTCAATAGGAGTATTTTCGGTTAAGACTGTATCTGCAATAGATTCGGTAGCGTTTACTGTTATTGGTGTGGAGAGAGATAGGATAAGTACAAGTATGAGAGATAAGATTTTCCGATTGTTTTTCATAGAAATCTCCTTTCGCAAGATAAAAGACGTAGAGCATGAAAAATGCTAAAGTGATTTAGGTTGTTATTAAGAGCAAATTGATATTTATATCACCTCCTATTTTGTTAATGGATATCATTATAAATGTTAGAAAGAGAGGTGTGAAAAACAATAAATAAAGTGAAATCTGCTTTGAAAATCATTTTTTTTTCTAAGACTACCATACATCATACAAAATGTATATAAAAAAATACAATCCGCTTCGTAAAATGAAGAAATTAATTTTTAGATTGAATCGAATGGAATTATGCATTGATTTATAAAAGCTCAAGACACCCACTGCCTTTAGGCCGTGGGAGTTTTGAACGGGGATGGGGTCAAATCCAGTGGCTTGTAGGGCGCATAGTGTTGCTTCTGTATGAGCAAAGTAGCGGATTGCGAATATCCTTGACTTTAGAAAATGAAAAAAGAAAAAGGAGGCTTAATCCTCCTTTTCCTTTTTTTTCTCTGAAACAACGATTTCAACTTCGAGAACCTTTCGTCGGTCAGCTTTGGTGACTTTGACGTAAAGATTTTGATAATCGAACTTTTCTCCTACCTGAGGGATATGTCCCAGTTCGTTGATGACCCAGCCGGATACGGTGATGAAATCCGGATCTTCGTCATCTTCCTCCAGATCAAAACGCTCGCATAGATCATCGAAATCAGCATCACATTTAACCAGCCAGCGGTTAGCGTCCAGCTTGGTGTAGTATTCTTTCACGGTGTCGTGTTCATCCCAGATTTCACCTACCAGCTCTTCGATAATATCCTCTAATGTAATAATGCCATCTGTTCCGCCGAATTCATCAAGAACGACAGCCATATGAAGCTTGGCACCCTGCAGCTGTTTAAGCAGGGTAGAAATCGATGTGTTAGGACTGGTATAAATAACAGGTTTGATAATCCGGCGAATGGAGCCCTTACTGTGATACATCAGTTCATAGAAATCTTTTTCGTGAATAACCCCTACGATATTGTCAATATTGGTTTCAAAAATCGGCAGGCGGGAGTAGCTGTTGAGACGGAAGATGGTTTCAATCTCCGTAACCGGTGTAGTAATATCGATGGCAACTACATCGACCCTGGGAGTAAAGATGTCGCCTACATCCAGGTCGTTAAATTCGATGGCGGCAGAGATAAGATCAGATTCATGCTCTTCCAGATCCCCTTCTTTTTCGGCTTCATCCACCATGGTGATCAATTCATCCGTGATATCAGAATCATCCTCTTCAATATGGATAACTTTGGATACAAGAAAAACCCAACCCCGAAGAATCCAGGAAAATGGTGTCATAATGATCATAATGAAGCGGACAAAACTCAGGGTTGCACAGCTGAACTTCTCAGGCATTTGTTTGGCAATGGACTTCGGTGTGAATTCACCAAAGAGCAGCACCACAATGGTAATGACAATGGTGGAAATCGTGGGGCCATTTTCTCCAAAGAAAGTGGTGAAGAGAAGAGTACCGATCGTAGCCGATGCGATATTAACAATGTTATTTCCTATAAGAATAGCTGTCAGGAAATGGTCATAGTCGGAAAGAATGGAAAGCACCGTGCCGGCTGCTTTGTTTCCATCGTTCTGCATATTCTTTAAACGAATACGATTGGAACTGGAGTAGGCCGTTTCGATAGCCGAAAAAAGACCGGAAAAAATGATCAGGATAATTAGAGTGATAATATAGCGTGTAGATGAACTCATTAATATTTCCTTATTAAATAGGTAGGAGAATGTCAAAACAAAAAGTTAGAAAAGCCATACTTTTTCTTTACATGGTTTTGACATCATTTCAACATTCTGCATTCTGATGGTTTCAATTTGAAACAATAGTTTAGAGGGAATGACTAAAAAAAGCAAGTAAATCCCCTTATGTATGCAACAAAAAGCATAGTAAAGGGCGAAAAGGGGTTATTTTTAATGCAACAAAAAAATTGTTTATTGAGACAAACTGGAAATTGTCCTCTTTAAAAAACAAAAATCGGGGTTAAAAAGTCCTCCATTGCTGTTTATTTTTAAAAAGGATTGTGCTATTTTACATGAGTAATCGTAAAACTGCTGAATGAACAGCAAATAATGGGAAAAAGGAAAAATTGTCATACATTTTACTGACATCAGATTTGATGCCATAAGGACAGGATGCAGGATTTTCGGTTAACGTGTAATTCGTTTAAACAAGTATAGAGTTACTAGGAGGGAATTTTATGAAAAAGAAAGTTTTAGGTATGGTGCTTAGCCTTACCATGGTTTCATCCATGATGGTTGGCTGTACAAGCGCTGCAGATCAGGCGGCTTCCAGCACAGATTCATCTTCGACATCTGAATCTTCAGAAGCAACATCAAGTGAAGATGAAGCATCTGAAAGTTCAAGCACAGCATCAGGAAACGGTATTGCCGTTGAAGACCTGAAGGTTGGTTTCGTTTATGTTGGCGATGAAACAGACCAGGGCTACACAGCAAACTTTATGCAGGGTACAGATG
>CAVDGK010000184.1:0-4110 GCA_963607995.1 Oscillospiraceae bacterium
AGGAAACCACGGCATTTAAGAATGTAGCCAGAATAAAAGGTCCCCTTTTCTTCTTTTGCATCAAGTCATCCAAGGTGATAAGCATCAGGGGGAACAGATAGACCACATCATGGAAATGATAGAAAAGAAGAGCCTCTGCCGAATAACCTGAGAAAGCATAAAGCATAGAAGCAATCAAGGCTGCTTCCGGTTTTTTAACATAACGTCTTATATATGTAAAGGCAAAAAGACCGGCAAATGCATATTTTAAAACATAAAGCCAGCCAACGATATACATAAACCATTTAGCCGGAAAAAGAAGGGATACCCAGAAAGAAGGATTCCCTAAAATATAAAAAGCCATTCCGCCAATGAAGTTAGAACCCAGATCCAGGGAATAATCCCAAACCACATTACCGGATTTTATAGCCTCATTAGCATACATGGCAAAAGAAATCTGCTGTGAATTAAAATCACCGGCCAGGGAGAATAATCCCCCATGGCCGATAATAGTCCAGCCGAAAGCAAAAGCCGCAGCCAGAAAATTAATTAAAAAAGCTTTGAGATAAAAATTTTCTTTTAAAGTTTTCTTCATATTATAACGCATCAATCTGCAAACGCATCGGCAAGAGCCGCAAGAATGTGTTTATTCCTTTCGTAAATACTTGAAGCCTGATCGGCACTAAGGGGCGGATCATTATAAGAACCATCCGCTGTGTAATTATCTCCCACCTCAATAGTCACAGAAGGAATGTGAAGAATCTGCATAAAATAATCACTGCAGCCACCAGGATTCTGATCATCTTCTACCGTAGACAACACTTTATAGGTTGTGCCATCGTCAAGAGCTGTCGTCGCTGCCAGAGTTTCAGCCAGCTGGTAATCCGTTTCATAAAGTTCAGGATCAATAGAATCCATACCGTAATCGTAATACATCAGATTACCATGAGCATGGTATGCGATCTGAGCAACGCAATTGATATGCTGTTCCAGATTGAGGATTGCCTGAACCTCCGGTTCGGAATTAGGTTCAGTTCCCGGAAACTGATTGGTCGAAGGACGGGTCATAGCCATATCCGCAGTCCAGCCACTGGATGCAAAGTTACGGTTAAGGTCTACAGCACGACCGTTGGCTTTCCAAGTCCTTAGATAATCAGCCATATTAGAGCTGCCCTTACCCACTTCATTGTCATTACTATAGGCTGTCTGGATAACTTCCCGAAGTTCTTCACTCTGAATCGAATCAAGGGAACAAGTCTGGCTCAGAGTCACACCATCCGGATTGATCATAGGAATGATATGAAGCCGCACTTTGGAAAGAAGTTCTGAATAACTGCGGCCATTCCAGGTTCCTGTGTCATAATTTTCGAGTATTTCTTCCAATTGCAGCATAGCGACACTGGTGGTGATATATTCACGAGCATGCATTGAATACTGAACGATAATATCCTTCGTTGCCGAGGCATCACCAACAACGCAGTCCAGAAGTTCTCTTCCGTCACAGGAATAGCCGATTACATTGACACTCATATATTGGCCATACCGCTGTTTCAGAAAATAAATATCCCTTTCCATCCGTTCATAAGTATAATCCGAATCCGCATCCACAATATCTCCATCCGGTGCGCTTTCTGACGTAGTATAAGTCCAGTCTGCCACTGAATATCCTGTCGTAGGTGAAACAGTAGAGGTATCCGCAGATGACTCTTCCACGGATTCTTCTGATGATTCCGGTACCGGGGTAGCTGTTGCAACAGGTGTTGGAGTAGGCGTCGGAGTTGTCTCCGCCACTTCTTCTGTCGAAGCTTCTTCCGTATTTTTAATAAAGACATCCCCCTGAACCACCTTCAGTGTAATATAGCTAATGGATGCAATCAGCACCACAAAAGCCACAGCCAGGGTTGTGATCCTCTGTCTTCTTTTACGTTTCCGCCTCTTGCGAATTTCTGCCTTTTTTCGTTGTATTCTTGCGTAGTCGTCTATTTTTCTGTTTGCCATAATAAATGATTCCTAATTGTCCTGTTTTTTGTACCTTTATATTAAACAATAGAACTTTCATGCACCATTCATTCTATTGTATTATGCAATGCAGATAGAAAATAGCATTCTTCCGTATTTTCTCCCCCATTTCCATCTAAACGCCATCCGATTCCCCTATCATCTTACGGAAATCTTCTTCGCTGATAATGGGTATTCCCAACTTCTGAGCATTTTTATTTTTTCCGGATGTACTGGTAATATCATTGTTGATAAGGTAGTCCGTCTTACTTGTAACGCTTCCTGTTACCTTGCCTCCCAGATTTTCAATCACCGCTTTCAGCTCATTTCGGTTCTTATAATACACAACTGAGCCGGTTATGACAAATGTCTTGCCGGAAACAGGAGAATCTTCTCTTACCGGAGCTTCCTTCTCTAGGGTGAGACAGTCTAACACCCGATTGAAAATGCCTGCATTTTTTTCATTTCTCATCCACTCGTAAAATGAATGGGCAATAACCGGGCCGATAGCCGGTATGGCTGCCAGATCTTCCTCTTTCGCTTCTTCCAAAAGCCCCGGCTCTTCATTATAGGCCCTGCAGATGATCCGCGCATTAACATTGCCTACATTTGGAATTCCCAGTGCATAAATCAAACGGCCTAAAGTGGTATGGGAAGCCTTTTTAATATTTTCTTCCAGGTTAATATAAGATTTTTCCCCAAACCCTTCCATCTTTTCAATTTCTTCTTTGTGCTGATCCAAATGGAAAATATCTGCCGGTTCATGAATAAAGCCTGAAGCAATAAATTTTTCCAGTGTTGCTTCGGAAAGGCCTTCAATATTCAAGGCATCCCGGCTGACAAAAAGATCATAGGATCGTATTTTCCGTGCCTGACATTCTTCATTTATACAATGAAGAGTCAGAACGTCCGAACCATTATCTTTATCCTGCCATAACTCGGCTTTTCCACCGCACACCGGACAGATATCCGGAATTTTCAGAGTATCACTTTTCGTAAGATTTTCAGCAATCTGAGGAATAATCATATTGGCTTTATAAACCGTAAGAGTATCACCAATTCCCAGCTTAAGCTCTTTGACAATACTTACATTGTGAAGGGAAGCCCTCTGCACCGTCGTGCCTTCCAATTCCACCGGTTCAAAGACAGCAATGGGATTGATCAGACCCGTACGTGAAGTGCTCCACTCTACTTCCAGAAGTCTTGTTTCCTTTATCTCATCCTGCCATTTAAATGCAAAGGAATTCCGGGGAAATTTAGCTGTCATTCCCAGAGATTCTCCGTAGGCAATATCATCATAAAGGACAACCAGACCATCGGAAGGGAAATCATTTGTGACGATCTTTTCCGAAAACCATTTAACAGTCTCCGGCACTGTCTCTCCTGTTACAATGCGGTACTCCACCACGTCAAATCCCTGCTCCTTAAGCCATTTAAACTGTTCTTCATGAGAATTTTTAAAATCCACATTTTCTGCGCTGACCAGATTAAAAGCATAAAAATAAACATTTCTTTCAGCTGTGACAGCGGGATTAAGCTGTCTTACCGATCCAGAACAGAGATTCCGTGGATTTTTGTATTTCGCCTCTGCATCACCAATTTTTTCATTTATTTTTTCAAAATCGGAATAACGGATAACAGCCTCTCCCCGAAGGACCAGATTACCTTTAAAAGGAATCCTAACCGGCACATTTTTAAAGGCTCTGGCATTGGCTGTCACCAATTCGCCGACTTTTCCATTTCCCCGTGTAACAGCCCTTGCCAGTTCACCATTTTCATAAGTCAGAACAATGGTAAGACCATCCATTTTCCATGAAAGCAGAGATTTCTGATTTCCTACAAAAGAACGTAAAACCTCCACTTCTTTTGTCTTGTCAAGGGAAAGCATCGGTGAATCGTGAACAACTTTTGGCAGTTCATCACTGATTTCATAACCCACATTAACCGTAGGTGAATCTGCCAGAACGATGCCGCTTTCATTTTCCAGCTTAACAAGTTCATCATAAAGCTGATCGTATTCTAAGTTCGACATGATCTCACGATCTTCATTATAATAAGCCTTTGAAGCCTCGTTTAAACGATCGGATAGTTCCCGCAAGTGCTTTTTTACATCCTGCATCTGCTTTATTCCTC
>CAVDGK010000185.1:0-4094 GCA_963607995.1 Oscillospiraceae bacterium
CTGTCACTCTCGTGTCGCTTTATTTTGAATCCGATTTCTTCTTAGTTCAGATGATACTCTTTCGCTTCACCTTTATTTTGATTCGATGTTTTCTTAACTCAGCCGTTCCACTCTCGTATTACTGAATGGCTTTCGGAAATGGAAAAGCCTCGGTAATCTGCTTCTTTTTTTCAGCTACTTCTTCCGGCTTTATTTTGTATTCATCTTCGATCCTTGCCACAGTTGGTACTGTATCTGTCCTCATATCAAGAGGCCTGCAATCCAGTCCAAATGCCGAATAATAATCAGCAAATTTATAGCCATCTCCAAGAGGTCTTTCAGAAAAGATCACATAGCGGTTCGGTATGGAAAAACTGTCAGCCACCACAAGACCATGGAGACTGCTGGACAAAATAGTCTTGCATTCTGCGATTTCCTTCACCACCTGAAGTGGGTCATCTTTAACATTGATTATCTTTGCATTTTCATACTTTGAAGTTACTTCCAGCACTCTTGGATCTTTCAAATCACAAATATGGGGAATAATGCCAATCTCATAGCGTTTTTGCGGCATTTCCGTCAAAAGGCTTGATGCAAGAATCCCGCCATCTGCCGTAGGGATATCCAGCTTTCTGCCGGTCATTTTCTCCACTCTTTTCCTGGTAATTTCACCACGAACAGCCCTAAAGTCCATATTTTTCTTAAAAAAATGGCCTTCGCAATCTGAATAATTAATAAACCCGGTTCCCCAAATATAGACATGAGGATTTTTCAGCCCATTTATATGCTGCTGCATGCGCATAAGCGTTGAACCGTGCAAAGTATACTGGCCAAGACAGCTTCCAATAGCGCAAATCTCACCATCTAAAAATGAGCAGCGCTCCACCGAATAACCAAAGCATTTTTCAATGATCAGTTTATTCAGCCGATCTCCCATATTTCCTATTTTGGAATAATAAACCTTTAAGTTCTGAGGCAACTCTGACCTCCCTGTTTTTATAATTTCATAATGACTTTCTCGTAACGTCCGTCATCTTTAAACTCTGTTCCGTTCACCGCATCAAACAGCGGCTGATAGCCATATCCATCTGTAATCCAGTGGAAACCGGAATACTGAGCCGTATTAAATCCTGGAATCGTATTGCCCTCAATGAGAACCGGGCCGTCTTTTGTAATGGTTACGTCCCACCCCACATTGGAAATTCTTCCCACAAGTTTTACCGCTTTTTTCATCATTTCCAGGGTTTCTTCCCAGTAATTAATCTGGATTCCTTTGAATTTAACCCCTGTAACAGGATGTTCACTATAATCCACAATCTCATTCTGGTCTACCGCATCGCTTATAACCTCTCCTGTGCGAATATCTATCATCGCGGTTACCGCATCCTGACAGCCATTTGCGATATTTTTATACAAAGCAGACGTCATGACCGGAGCAAACAGATAACTGCCGTAAGGTGAATTGACTGAATAAAACCTTATAATATTAACTGCATTGGGGTTCAGTTTCTGGAAAGTTTCATCCTGACAGATGTATTCCTCAACGATCCCCTTTCCGCCTTTTCGGATATAATCCATAGCAGCTTCGATTTCATCCGAAGCCGCTGCCGGAAGTACTTTCACACCCTTGCCTTGACCTTTGCAATTTGGTTTGTAGACAACGACACCATTATCTCCCGCTAGAGATTTCAGAACATCCTCTGTCACATCCGTAGTATGGAAACATTTTCTCTTATAAAAATCCGCATACACCTTGGAAAACATGTATTTATTCATGAGAATGCCGATGTAACGCCTGTCTGTAAATTTCTTCCGGTATTCCATCCGGGTCCAAAGGGTTGAAACAGTTTTTTTCTGTTCCTGATTCAGGTCAAAAAATCCGGTCCAGTCATATTCGCCAAATGAAATATGATTATATTTTTTTGCCTGAATAATATCCTTTTCCACTTCACTGGGGTTTTTTCCGTATTTTTCCCCATACTCTACAGCATATTTGTGAATGTATTTTCTGGATGTAAGCATTCTGCCAATGCCGCCTGTCTGTGCCATGTAATTTTCTTCTCCTATAAAAGAGCCCTTCAATGGCTCGCATTCAATTTCAGGGTTCTCAAATCAATTTCCATATATCCTCAGCCCATCTGTGCGATCAGGGCTTCAAGTTCATTCTTTCTTCCTTCCCGAGTCACCATCTGCATGGCTCCCATCTGGGCATGACAGTTTGCTTCCACCATGCACCAGCCATTTTTTCCATAAGCCAAATCCCATCCGCAATAATGGTTATCCGGTATCATCATGGCTGCTTCCTTAACCATGGAAACGGCTGCATTCCACTCCGGAATAGCAAACCCCTTAAATTTCACACCAGTATCCGGATGACATTCAAAGCCATGACCTTTTTTATCAGCGCCGTCAGTATAAATGACTCCAGTTTCCGGGTCAATAAGGGCACTAAGGCCTCCGGCACTAAAATTATCTACGAAGCTTTTTCCCTGACCCACACGTAGGGAAGGATGGAAAAGTTTCACACATGGACTTCCATTCTCATCTTTTATGATCACGGTGGGCATGCGAAGAGTATTGACAGAGTCAGCATGAATGCGAGACATAGCTTCGCCCTGCTCGATCAACTCTTCGATAACGACACCGTTTTTGCTGTAAAATTTGT
This sequence comes from Oscillospiraceae bacterium, assembly GCA_963607995.1. Lineage (GTDB taxonomy): Bacteria > Bacillota > Clostridia > Lachnospirales > Lachnospiraceae > Chordicoccus. Next base: position 2,645 of record CAVDGK010000185.1, read on the forward strand.
AAGCCGCTTCAACGGAAGCATACATGGAAAGACTCTCGGTCCGGACCGATTTACCAAAGGCAGCATAAGCTGGTTTCACCACGTAAGTTTCGTGACGCTTGGCAAATTCTTCCAGTACTTTCAAATTCTCCGGGGTGGGCTGCTGATCTTTTTTAATCCGGATCATTTCCCGCTTGAACATATCCTTAAACTTTTTGTAGGTCCGGTATTTATTTTCCAAAAGGTCCGTATTTCTATCCTGGTTCATTCTGGGATAGAAACTCATCCGAATGCCTTCTGTAATAAAAGAGGAGCGGTAAGCCGCATCCCTTCCCTCATATCCAAAAATAAAATATTCGCTATAATAGGAGCCATATTTGAAAAGACTCCGAATCATATCCCGGCGAAGCTTCCGCATATACTTCTTATCTTGCATTTCTTCCGGTGTCTTGTACTTAGCGATAATGGCATCCATTTCTTTTTCTTTGCGATGATAATAATACATTTTTCTGTACCATGTCTTGAAACGGATCTTCTTATATATTTTTATCCAAAACGATTTCAGCATTTTTCCTTCCCCATTATTTTTTACAGTCTCTCAGCAAAATTTCCAGAGTTAAATGCTCTGGATCATTTTGCTGAAAAACCGTATCTGTTTTTAACGCAAAACATGCCGCCATACCTAAAAGGCACAGCGACATGTCTTTGCTCTACACCATTATGTCATTTACATACTAAACCGTGCTGTTTTAAGCCATTAATTACTGCTCTTTTTTCTCTTCTGCTGGTTTTGCTGCTGACTTAGCTGTTGTGGATTTCTTCTTTAATACTTTCTTTTTCTTGGGAGCGAACATGTTCTTGCGGACATTGTGTGTCTTATCTCTCATGAACTGCTCTTCATAGATACGGATATAACCTGTATCCTGGATCAGCCACTGGCCATCAACCTTAACGTATTTGTCAGTATAGATAGCTGAACCATTTACCTGAAGACCTTCATAAGGATCACCCTTATCGAAGATCAGAGAATCCTGAAGATACCACTTGCCATAGGCAACGGTATCACTCTCAAACCAAATCTGAGGATTGTGTCCCTGATGAAGAGTGATTTCTGTCTTCGGCATGGATTTATCAAAATAAGCTGTAATTTCCTTCGGACCATGGAAAACCAATTTGCCGTTTGAATAGGAGGTTTCAATATCCTCTGTCATGGTCTTTTCCAGTTCTTCCCAGTTCTTTGTATCCAGTGCGCAGAAATATCTGCTCTTCAGTTCTTTAATAGCCTGAACATCTTTCAGCTGCTGGATTTCTTTTTCTAATGCTTCCAAACGTTCTTCTACTGTCATGACATTACTTCCTTTCTAATTGCTTCTTAGTTTAATAATAGAACGATACCGATGGGTCCTGAGGTCAAAACATCTTTCGAAAGTAGACTTTCATCAAAGCTTCAACCTCTTTTCCCTGTATCATC
>CAVDGK010000186.1:0-4090 GCA_963607995.1 Oscillospiraceae bacterium
ATCAGCTGTTGCATAGGCAATGTCATCTGCTGCCTCAAGAATAAAGACCATAGGATTTCGTTTTCCTAAGGTACCGGTTACTTTCTGAATATCATTAAACAAATCTTTTTCAGATTTAAAATAACCAAGTTTTCTTTTTTTTATATCTGGAGAATCATTATCAAAATCCACTGATGATGTAGGATATTTGATCATAGCAGACATAAGTCCATAGGTCAGATTCATACCACAATCATTATTAATATAATGAAGTTTTGAAATAAGCCTGAGTCCCTGAGCATTACCTTCAAAATGAAGAAGGTCCTGTAATTCTTCCTGATCCAGAATGTCAACAGCGCTTCTGCCGCCTACTTTAATATAAGGAAGTTTATGAGCAAACCATTCCCTAATGGATTCCTCCCCAAAATGACCAAAGGGAGGATTACCAATATCATGAATAAGGCCGGCACATTGCAGAATTTCGCATACTGCTTCCTTTGTTTTAAAGGTAAATGAGGCATCTAACCTTTTTTCAATGATTCGGGCCGAAATATTCTCGGCAAGTGATCGTCCAATGGAGGAGACTTCAAGAGAATGAGTCAAACGTGTCCGAATAAAATCACTCTTATCCAAGGGAAAAACCTGAGTTTTATCCTGAAGACGTCTGAAGGAAGCACTGGCGATAATGCGATGATGATCCTTTTCAAACTCCGACCGAAGATCTCGTCCTTTATCACAGGAAGAGTCTTCATCGATGCATCTTTTTTCAGATAAGAGAGTTTTCCATTCCATAAACGATCCATTTTCCTTAATGCAAGACGACTGACGGCCAAAGCCGTCAGTCATTCACATCAAATACCAAGAATCTTTCTCACTGCAGATTCCATTTCATCCTTATCTACAACAGTGGTATGTCTTACCGGCGCGGTGCGGATATCTGTTACAGCAGGCGGTTCATGGGTACCGGCCAGCTCAGATAATGCATCGATCAGTTCAAAGTCATCATCCACAACCTTTTCAGGAGCAATAGCCTTTACAACGGCCCTTGCAAATTTATAAGGACTTGCTGTAGAAGCGATAACGGTAGGAGTCTTATCTCCTGTCTCCTCCTGATATTGGCGATATACTGCATTGGCAATACCGGTATGAGTATCAATAACATATCCTGTTGCATCATAAAGAGCTTTAATTCCTGCGAAGTTCTGCTCTTCCGTTGCAAAACCGCCAACGAAGCTTTCAAGACCTTTCTTCATTTCATCGGTAATCTCATATTCACCTGTTGAAGAAAGCTGCTTCATAAAAGCATTGTTCTTTTCACAATCATTACCACAAATACGATAGATCAGTCTTTCAAGATTGCTGGAAATCAGAATATCCATAGACGGTGAAGATGTCAGGATAAAATCTCGATTACGATTATAATCACCGCTGGTAAAGAAATCGTAGAGAACCTTGTTTTCATTTGATGCACAAATGAGAGTCTTAATCGGAAGACCCATGCATTTAGCGTAATAAGCAGCCAGAATATTGCCAAAGTTACCGGTAGGAACCGTCACATTGATCAGATCACCAGCTTTGATCTCACCAGTTTTAACCAAAGTTGCATAAGCATAAACATAATATACAATCTGAGGAACCAAACGACCAATATTGATAGAGTTAGCAGATGAGAACTGAAGTCCTGCCGCATCAAGATCAGCTTCAAGTTTTTTATTATTAAACATTTCCTTGACGCGATTCTGAGCATCATCAAAGTTACCTTTGATAGCTACAACATAGGTATTTTCACCCCTCTGGGTTACCATCTGCTTTTCCTGAATATTAGAAACGCCATCCTTCGGATAAAATACAATAATCTTTGTTCCCGGAACATCAGCGAAACCAGCCATAGCTGCCTTTCCTGTATCACCGGAAGTAGCTGTCAGAATAACGATATCATTTGTAATATGATTCTTCTTTGCTGATGTTGTCATCAAATAAGGAAGAATGGAAAGAGCCATGTCCTTGAAAGCAATGGTAGCACCATGATAAAGCTCAAGATAATAAGCACCATCTTTCTTAACAAGGGGAGCGATAGCTTTTGTATCGAACTTTTTGTCATAAGCATTATCGATGCAGTATCTCAGCTCTTCATCTGTAAAGTCGCTAAGATATTCTTTCATGATAGCAAAAGCAAGATCCTGATAGCTAAGCTTTGCCATTTCTTCCAGACTCAGGGGAAGAGCCGGAATCTCAGTCGGTGCAAAAAGACCGCCATCCGGACTTAAGCCTTTCAAAATAGCCTGTGAAGCCGTCACCGGTTCCATGTTGCTTCTTGTACTTCTGTATAATATAGCCATAATAAATTCCTCTTAAAAATAATAACCGAATATTTGCGCGGTCATTATAGCATGTACGACTTCTTCGCGCAACGCATTAAGTTGTGCTTAATGATTGTTTACAGCGGTTAAAAGAGCCGAAATAGAAGCCTGGATAATATCATTATGGACGCCGGCACCCCAGGTCATCTTTCCATTTGGCCATTTAAGTCCGACATAAGCAATAGCCTTGGACTGTGAGCTCTGTTCAAGAGCATGTTCCGTATAAGTCTCCAATGTATAATTCAGTCCATAAGCGTCTTTTAATGCATTGCTGACAGCATCCAGACGGCCGTTGCCGGTACCCGTAGTGGTTACTGTCTGACCGTTGTAAGAAGATGTAACCGTTGAGGTAATAATATCCTTGCCTCTTACGAAATGATAATCATTAATTTCATAAGGGCTTGTATGATTTTCAAATTCATCCTTAAAGATAGCGAATATTTCATCCGGGGAAAGTTCAGCATGTTTTCTATCTGATACATCCTTGCAGGCATATCCCATGGCTTCCTTCATTTTCTTTGGCAGCATCAGTCCAAACTTTGTCTCAAGAATATAACCGACACCACCCTTACCCGACTGGGAATTAATACGGATAACATCCGAATCGTAGCTTCTTCCAACATCTTGGGGATTAATTGGCAGATAAGGAACTGTCCAGTGTTCCGGATCCTTTTCTTCGATCCACTTCATACCCTTGGCAATAGCATCCTGATGGGAACCGGAGAAAGCTGCAAAGACAAGAGCGCCTGAATAAGGACTTCTTTCATTGATGGACATGCCAGTAGACTTTTCGTAGACATCACAAATATGAGGCATATCAGCAAAGTTCAATTCCGGATCAACGCCCTGCATATACATATTCATGGCCAGAGTGATAATGTCAACATTACCGGTACGTTCACCATTGCCGAAAAGTGTTCCTTCCACACGATCGGCTCCGGCCAAAATACCAAGTTCTGTATCAGCTACACCGCAGCCTCTGTCATTGTGGGGATGGATGGAAAGAATAACGTTATCGCGGTATTTCATATTTTTGCTGACATATTCAATTTGCTGGGCCACAACATGGGGAGATGCCAGTTCTACTGTTACGGGCAGATTGATAATAGGTTTTTTGTCTGCTGTGGGCTGCCATACGTCAAGAACCGCATTACAAACCTCCAAAGCATATTCCGGTTCTGTGCCGGAGAAACTTTCCGGACTGTATTCAAAGCGGATGTTACCTTCTGCATCAGCTGCCAGTTCTTTTAAAAGCTGAGCACCTTCCACAGCAATTTTTTTGATATCTTCCTTAGACTTTCTGAATACCTGCTGTCTCTGTGCATAAGAAACCGAATTATAAACATGAACAATGGCATTGGGAGCACCCTTAATGGCATCAAAAGTCTTACGTATAATATGATCACGGGCCTGTGTCAGAACCTGAATCGTAACATCATCCGGAATCATATTATTTTCGATCAGTGTACGGCAAAGTTCATATTCTGTCTCTGAAGCAGCCGGGAAGCCAATCTCAATTTCTTTAAAGCCGACATCAACCAGTAATTTAAAGAAATTCAGTTTCTGTTCCAGACTCATAGGAATCACGAGGGCCTGGTTGCCATCACGAAGATCAACGCTGCACCAGACCGGTGCTTTTTCGATACAATCCTTCTTAGCCCAGTCCAGGCACTCTACCGGCGGCATAAAATACTGTTTTTTGTACTTTTTGTAATCAAACATAGTCCTGCTCCTTTTTTTAATCATAATTC
>CAVDGK010000187.1:0-4081 GCA_963607995.1 Oscillospiraceae bacterium
CTACCACCCCAAGATTAGAAGCCAGATGCCCCCCTGTTTTACTAACTTTATCAATTAAGAACTCCCGGATCTCATTAGCCAAAACCGGCAGTTCTTCTTCTTTCAAATTATGAATATCATTTTCTCGATTTATTTTTTCTAACATAATCTTGTCTGTTAAATTCTTTTCACTCAACTTTTCCGCTTACTGCAAATTACACAGTTGGGTTTATTATAGCACATAGAAAATAGGTGCGGTGATGAATGTTTATAGGGTGGTTGTATTTCTCTGGCTGTTACGATTTTTATCATGTTCCTAAAATCAAGTAAACATCGACACCTGATGGTAGCTGTTTTATAATAGAGTCAACTATTTTCAAAACACTTTGAAAGGAATATTAATCATGAAAATACTTGTGACAGGCGGATGTGGCTTTATTGGCAGTCACACCTGTGTCGAACTTTTAAATAATGGATATGAGGTTGTCATTGCCGATGACCTCTCAAATTCAAAAAAAATCGTTGTTGACCGCATCGAACAGATCACTGGAAAAAAACCTTCTTTCTATCAGATCGATGTTGCTTCTTACTCAGATCTGGATTCACTTTTTACCAAAGAAAATATAGATGCAGTCATTCACTTTGCCGGCTTTAAAGCTGTAGGTGAATCTGTTCAGAAGCCTATTGAATATTATCAGAACAATCTCGGTTCTACATTAAATCTCGTTAATGTTATGAGAAATCACAACTGCAAGAAGATTGTCTTCTCATCTTCTGCCACTGTTTATGGTGACCCGGCCTTTGTTCCCATTACAGAAGAATGTCCCCTTGGCGATACCACAAATCCTTATGGCACAAGCAAGGCCTTCCAGGAACGCATTCTTAAAGATCTTTACGTAAGCGATTCCACCTGGCAGATTATGCTTCTTCGCTATTTCAATCCCATTGGAGCTCACGAAAGTGGTCTTATCGGTGAAGATCCTAAAGGAATCCCTAATAATCTTGTTCCTTATGTTGCTCAGACAGCTCTTGGAAAACGGGATTACGTTCATGTCTTTGGTTCAGACTATCCCACACCAGATGGCACGGCTATCCGTGATTACATCCATGTAGTGGATCTGGCTATCGGCCATATTAAAGCCATTGAAGCTTTTGACAAGCTTGATGGCGTCAATATTTTCAATCTCGGAACAGGAAAAGGCTCTTCTGTCCTTGATGTAATCAAAGCTTACTCCACGGCTTGTGGAAAAGATGTTCCTTACAAACTGGAAGGCCGCCGTGCCGGTGATGTTACAACCTGCTATGCTGATTCTGCAAAAGCCAATGAGATTTTGGGATGGAAAGCTGAACGGGATCTCCTCACCATGTGCCGGGATTCCTTTAAATGGCAAACCATGAATCCGGATGGATATGTAGAATAATTTAGTTACAGTCAAGGATATTCTCAATCCGCTCCACTACTTACTCATATAAAAGCAGCACTACATGCCCTACGAGGTACTGGGTCCCAGCACCTCATTCAAGAGCCCTCACCGCCTAAAGGCAGTGGGGCTCTTAAAGATTTATAAAGAAAAAGCTGATAAATCAAATGTCTCTGAATAAGACAATGATTCATCAGCTTTTATAAATTCTTGAAAAAAAAGATCCGCAAGCCTAAGCTTACGGATCTTCTAGCGTGCGCGACAAGATTCGAACTCGTGACCTTCTGGTCCGTAGCCAGACGCTCTATCCAGCTGAGCTACGCACACACATTTTCTTGAACTGTGTCTCACAGCAAAGACTATTATACATGTTTTCAGATTTGTGTCAACACATTTTTTCATTTTATTTTTAAAAATTTTAATTTTTTAATCTACCTGCTCAAATATTTAAAAAAGAAGCTGCCTGCCACCTCTCCGGAAAAATTTGGTTCACTCATTACAGTAGAATCCTGAACTCTTGAATTTGTAATGGTATGATTTGTTTCATACATTTCAGCAGTCTGAACAGCGGTTCGCCCAAACTCGATAGCCGGATTAACAGCTCCGATAAGTAAAATAATAGATAAAGCAATAACGACGACCCAATTTTTCTCTTTCTTCGCCGCTCTTAATGAATCCATTACCATAATCATCAGGATAAGAAGAGCCGGGATGGAAGCCCTCATGCAAAAATCAATAGACGATCCAACACGAATCAGCGGACAGATAAGCAAAACTGCGCCACAGAGCCAAAACAACACATTTTTGTATTGATAGGCATAAATCGTAAACCAGTATACCCCTACCTCCAGCATAATAAACAATAAATACATGACCACGTAATTGTTTATTGCAACTGAATTTTCCGCCGTTCCTGTATTTGAGGCAGAAATATTGGAAATAAGGTAGAGAAAAGTTATGATGCCGATACATCCGCCGCCCAAAATATTGGCAAAAGAAAAAAGTTCTGTTTTTTTGCAAAAAGAAACTGCACTTCTCGTTTTTCTTTGATCATTTTTAGAGATTGCCTTTTGATTGACCTCATCTGCACTGCCTTCACGCATATTTTTACAAATACGGTAAATAACAAAAGGAAGCAGACCGGCAAACTGAAAAGTACAGGATAAAAGTCCACAGCTCCAGATGAAAATAACAAAGCGATTGCTCTTCTGTTTCATAACCATCAGTGTAATGATCCAGCCATAGATAGCCTGATTAAACACCCAGAAAAGCTGGGTTGTAAAACTTGAATACTGAAATCCGGACCACCATTCAATATGCAGACTGTCCAAAGACGGCAACTGCCAGCCGACTATATAAGCTCCTAAAATATCCAAACCGCTGAAGAATATAAACATCAGAACAGCCTTGACGGACACCTTTCCCAAATGCTCAAAAATAAGACAAAACACAAGAAATATACCAATTCCGGCCCATATTGCCTGGAAGGTGACACCCGCTGCCATGCCCATTATCTTTCCTACTAAAGCAGCTGGCAGCCAAAACCCAATATAATAAATCAATCCCCTGGTGCCTACAATCACCGGCCAGTCCTTCTCTACAAGAAGATTAAAAATGCCATTTCGATAAGCATAATCAGAAGTCTGAACCACATAACCACCGGCTCCGGAGAAATATACCCATACAACGAGAATAATAATGACTGGTATCAGATGCAAAAATGAAAATGTAACGCTTTCCTTCTGCCTTCTCTCCTGTCGTATAAAAAAATAAAGGGAAATAATGCATATGATCAAAGCCGGAATGGCGATCCAAAGTTTAAGCCACCCAGCAAAGAAAATGAGCATAGGCAAAACAATATATAAAGCTGAAATGATATTAATGTTTTTACTATTCATAAATCTGAAATGCATTGGGATTTTCCTCTAAAAATAAAAGTCAGATTTTCTGTCTATTGACGCAAAATATGTCTTAATCAAAATGCTTTCTGTTTTCCAATCGGGTTAGATGATAAATCTGGAAATCCTGTATTCTAATATTTGAGCTTAGCCAGTCATTTATCACCGGCTTCCGCCACTACTTGTATGGTGCTATGAAATCCTTTTTTTTGCAAGATATTTTTACATGATATATAGCTTCTGCTGCCATTAAAAAAAGCAGCCCCGTCGAGCCGCTTAGTGTAACCTATTCTTTTGATTCAATTATTGTTACTGTACCTTCAAAAACTCCCATGTTGCTTTGTTCCTGGAAGGTGTGGGTTTCAGCAACATCATCTTCTGTCATTGGACGTGTGAGATACCATAACGCGTTATCTTTCCAAGTGATTTCTTCCAGTTTTTGATTTGCTTCAAGGTATATAGTCGTTGAGCCGCCATAATTTTTCGTTGCCCACTGACACCCTGTCATAGATCCCATTATCAGCAGGCAAAGTATTGCGATTACTATTTTCTTCATTTATTCCTCGTAATTTAGGTATAAAAATACCACCTCTCATCTCTGATTGGTGGTTTGTTAGTTTTCCTGTTTCAAATTACTTTTGTTGTCTGGGTTTTCCATTTGTATTATTTCATCTAATTGATTCAGAAATTCTTCCGCTGTCAACTCCCCGTCAAGCACGCATTTTTCTTTTTCCATGCCTATGTCTCCTAAGACTTATTATTGTCTTTCTATACCTGCAGAAT
>CAVDGK010000188.1:0-4075 GCA_963607995.1 Oscillospiraceae bacterium
GAAGAAACTGGAGGCTCTTGAGTTTATAAAAAATGAAGACAAAGAGATCATCCGGGATTTTATAACTTACAATCGTGAAAGAATGAAATGATGATGCAGGAAAAATGGAATCCCAAAGCATGTTTTCTTACATGAGAGAATTTGCTTTTACACCTAAAAATAAAAGACGGACTGAAAGGAGAACATAATGCAATTTACGAAAATGCATGGAGCCGGCAACGACTATGTATACGTGGATGCCACAAAAGAGAAGATTGAAAATGCCTCTGATCTGGCTGTTAAGGTGAGTGACCGGCATTTTGGAATCGGTTCTGACGGCCTTATTCTTATATGCCCGTCAGAAGTAGCGGATTTTCGCATGGAAATGTATAATGCAGACGGAAGCCTTGGTGCTATGTGCGGAAATGGCATTCGCTGTGTGGGCAAATATGTTTACGATCATGACCTGACCAATAAAACACAGGTAAAGATTGAAACCGGCAGCGGTATTAAGATCCTTGATCTCACCGTGGAAAATGGAAAAGTTTCCCATGCCCGGGTCAATATGGGAGAGCCGATTCTGGAAGCTTCAAAGATTCCGGTTGAATCTGACAATGAACGGGTTATTGATGAAGACATTCTGGTGGAAGGCAAGACCTATAAGATGACAGCTGTTTCCATGGGAAATCCCCACTGTGTTGTCTTTATTGAAAAAGATCCGAAGGAATTTCCATTAGAGAATATTGGTCCCCATTTCGAAAATCATAAGCGTTTTCCGGACCGGGTTAATACGGAATTCATTCATGTTGAAGATGAACACACCATTTCCATGCGTGTCTGGGAGAGAGGTTCAGGCGAAACTTTAGCCTGCGGAACCGGTGCCTGTGCCTCAGCTGTGGCCGGCATATTAAATGGTTACATAAAAACTCCTGTAAGTGTTAAACTACTTGGGGGAGAATTAAAAATAGAGTGGGAGGGTGAAGGTCATCCGGTTTACATGACCGGCCCTGCTACGGAAGTATTTGGAGGAAATATAGATGTTTAATGTAAATGAAAATTTCGGCAAGCTGCCGGGAAGCTACCTTTTCTCTACTATTGGTAAAAAGGTAAAAGCTTATCAGGAAGCTAATCCGGAGAAAACCATCATTCGTCTTGGTATCGGCGATGTCACAAGACCCCTGACACCCACCATCATCAAAGCTCTTCATGATGCTGTAGATGAAATGGCACATGAAGAAACCTTCAAGGGTTATGCACCGGATCTTGGTTATGAATTCCTGCGTAATGCCATTGCAAAGAACGATTATCAGGACAGAGGCTGCCAGATTTCAGCCGATGAAATCTTCGTATCCGATGGTGCTAAGTGCGATTCCGGCAACATTCAGGAACTTTTTGATGCTGCCTGCAAGATCGCTGTCTGCGATCCTGTTTACCCGGTTTATGTTGATTCTAACGTTATGGCCGGCCGTACCGGTTCTTATGATCCGGCAAAGGAGACTTGGAGTGATGTCATTTATCTGCCCTGCACGGAAGGCAATGGCTTCATCGCTGATCTTCCTACAACAGTTCCGGATGTAATTTACCTGTGCTTCCCTAACAATCCTACCGGTGCTTCTATTACTAAGGAAGGCCTTCAGAAATGGGTTGATTATGCTAATGCCAATGGCTGCGTTATCATTTATGATGCAGCTTACGAGGCTTATATTTCTGAAGCAAATATTCCTCACAGCATTTACGAATGTGAGGGTGCCAGAACCTGTGCTATTGAACTGAGAAGTTTCTCCAAGAATGCCGGCTTTACCGGTCTTCGTCTTGGCTTTACCGTTATTCCGACCGAGCTTGTTCGGGGCGGTGCATCTCTTCATGATATGTGGGCCCGTCGTCATGGCACAAAATATAATGGTGCTCCTTACATCGTTCAGAAAGCCGGCGAAGCCTGCTACACAGAAAGCGGCAAGGCTGAACTGAAGGGACTTGTGGATTATTATATGACTAATGCCAAGCTGATCCATGACAGTCTTCAGGGGATGGGCTATACCGTTTATGGCGGTGTTAATGCTCCTTACATCTGGCTTAAGACACCAAATAATATGAAGTCCTGGGAGTTCTTTGATTATCTCCTTGAAAATGCCAACGTTGTTGGTACACCGGGCAGCGGCTTCGGTCCTCACGGTGAGGGCTTCTTCAGACTGACAGCTTTCGGTACACATGAAAATACCAAGGCAGCTCTTGAAAGAATTAAAACATTATAATTCACGACCATAGAATGTTCGTAAAGCATGCATTCTATTGTTGAAATGAAAACGGCGGCGGAGAAATCCGGCCGCCCTTTTTTATAAAAGCAACTGCATTATCAGCAAAATCCTTCGTTTTGCGTTATTTTGCTGATAATGTTATAATCGCGCTATGTTTTCAAGAAAAAAATCAAATCAAAATAAATATAAAAGATGGCGTGCCCTTTTTTTTAGCCTTCTTCTTGTGTTCATTCTTATAACCATGACAGCCTGCAGCGGGAAAGGTTCAGAAAGTGCCAATGCAACCATACTGGCACCGGAAGAAGCCTATGGAGCCATTGAACCGGAAGAGGCGGCCGATGAAACACCGGCTGAAGAGGTGCCGGGAGAGACGGAAACTGGTGCGGTGGAAGGATCCCAGCAGGAAGAAACATCCCAGGAAGATGAAGAAACCACCACGCTTCGTCAGAAGATTGCAAAAGCCCTGACAGAAGAAATGGATACGGATGATACACCGGTAGCTAATGATGGCAGTCGCATCGTTTACCTGGTCCTTGGAACGGAAAGTGGTACAGCTTCTAATGTAGAAAAGGATATTCTCACATCAGCCCTTGCAAAAGTAGGCTGTGGCGTTACGGTGCGGTATCATAATTATGATACTAAAATGCAGACGGCTATCTTTGAAGAAGCAATTACCTGCCAGGCAAAAGCCATTGTGTGTGACAATATAACCGGTATAGCAGCGGAAGATGCGGTTCAGAGTGCGGCAAATCAGGGAATCGCAGTATTCCTGCTTCATGAAGGTATTGACACCAGCGGTGTGGCAGCGGCCCAGATCGTAACGGACAAAACCAGTGAAGTAGATGAACTGGCAGAAGCACTTTATACAAAAGATCCGGCTATACGATTTGTGTCTCTGGAAGGCGTGCAGAGTGACAGCCGCTCCATTGATGCCATGCGCCTTCTGACGAGAGCGGTGAATAAGAAGGGCGGTCTTTGTTACGACAGTGTCACGCTTTCTTGTTATGAGGAAACATCGGATGCCATTATCGATCTCCTCTCCAAATATCCTGATATGAATATGGTCCTTTGCTATAATGTTTATCAGTCTGAAATATGTCTGGAAACTCTTGAAAATGCCGGTCGGACGGATGTGCGGGTGGTTTGTCTTGATGGTGACCGGGACGAAATTGAAGATCTTGTGGCAAACGGCCGGGTGGAAGCAGTTGTAGCAAAGCCTGCAGAAAATATAGCAAAGATTGCTTCGGAGGCAGTGACCAGTTATTTCAAAAATGGAACATCCACCATCAGCGGCAGACGCTATGTAAAAGGTTCTGTGCTGACGGCCCAGTCATGAAAATCGTAAGATTAAGGGATCACTAAGTTCCTGGCAATCAGGAAATTAGTGAGGGCGAAATATCTTTTGACCGCGTTATCATAAAAAAATTAAGGAAAAGCAAAAAGGAAAAGGCTGTCAATTTCACAGAGAACAGTCGCTTAAAAGCGGCAGATGGGAGACAAAGATGAAAATAACTTTTATCGGTTGTGGAAATATGGCCAAGGCAATTATCGGCGGACTGATCAAGGGAAAGATTGCTGCGTCATCAGATATAACGGCCACGGCCCGGACAGAAGAAAGCCTTAAAAAAGCTGAGGAACTTTTTGGAATCTGTACCGGAAAAAATAATGCAGAGGCGGTGGAAAAGGCTGATGTTGTAATCCTGGCGGTTAAGCCGCAGATGATGGCGGGTGTTTTGGAAGAAATCAAAGATAATCTGACGAAAGACCAGCTGATTATTTCCATTGCAGCAGGACGTGCCATTACATTTTTTGAAGAAATATTGGGAACGGATAAAAAAATC
>CAVDGK010000189.1:0-4032 GCA_963607995.1 Oscillospiraceae bacterium
CCAAAAGAGTGGCCAGGGATAAACCAACGTAGCCGGTGCCTGCCACAGCAATATTATATTTTTTTCCCGGAACTGCATGCGTCCCCTTAGCATCCTCCACTCCTTTTTCTTCCATAAAAAGATCAACTACTTCAAATCCAAGGACTTCTCCCAGTTTCTGAAGCTGATCAATGGTGGGCATATATTCAGCATTTTCTGCCCTGCCGATCATGGAACGGTTTATGCCTGTTAATTCTGCCAGATGTGCCTGAGAAATTCCTTTCTCTTTTCTTCTGTTTACAATGGTCTGTGCCACTAAAGTTGATGATATCTTCTTCAAAATTCGTATCCTTTTCCACTGCTTTTTTATTCGATCTATGATGTTTAAAATAGAAAATTTATTTCTTTATATAGAAAAATTACCTGTAAAATATAGCATTTGCAGTTTTAACATTCAATATTAGAAGCAAGCATAATTAATATTCTGTTTAAAGCAGCAATCTATAATAAAAAGAAAGCAGTGAAGACTTATATTTATCTTCACTGCCAAAATCAACAGCCTAGTCCAACTGTGCTCCAAAGGTAATCCGATTGCCGTCATCTTCCGTATAGCGATATTGAACGTTCTTGACACCATACTCTGCAGTTCTATCAAAGCAATCTGACTCTAATTTACAACGTCCGTCGTCTATTCGAATAAGCTTTCCCTTTTCTATATAATTTTTCTCTCATCTTTATCAATTCAGAAATCTGTCCCATATCCATCCAATCATTCTCAGAAACCGGATAAACAGCTACTTTTCTTCCCTTTTGCCTCTGCCTTTCTATAATATCCGGGAAGCCAATACTCTCACCATCAATCATATCGTCAACCACTTCAGGCTCAACAATATAAATTCCTGTATTCATCAAAAATGACACCAAGGGTTTTTCCTTCATATTTTCAATGATGCCATTTGCACCTGTTTCAACGACTCCATAAGGAATATTAACGTTTTTATAGGCGCATACCATGGTTATAACATTCCCATTTTCTTTATGAAACTTGATCATTGATTCATAATTTGCCGTTAAAAGGGCATCGCAATTTGCAAAGAAAAATGTATCTTTAAATTGCCCTTTAAGCAAACTCAGTCCTCCGCCAGTTCCAAGCGGTTTCTCTTCATTATACCAAGTTATGTTGTAATTTCTTTCATTATCTGCAAAATAAGCCTTCATAAGCTCTTTTTTATAGTTTGCAATAATATGGAATTCCGAGCACTCATAAGTTTGGTATTCCTGCATAATGAGTTCTATTATCGGCCGGTCTCCTACCGGTATCAAAGGTTTTGGGAGAACCCGTGTATAAGGATCAAGTCTTGTACCCCTTCCGCCCGCATTGATAACAACCGGAATATTAAGTGGATTTTTCTTCTTTGGCTGTTTTGCAACCTCTCCTGTAAATATGTCTGTAACTATACCACTTTCATCTAACACAGGAATTAAGGAATAGTTATTTTCCTGATCATAATAGATTTTTCGGGCATCTTCCAACGCACTTGCATACTTTGGTTCTTTATTGGCCGCATCAAGAACAGGGGCATCCATCTTGCCGCCCTTTAAAATATATCTGCGCACATCACCATCCGTAATGCATCCGCATAACTTTCCATCTTCATCTGTAAGGAAAAGAACACCTAATAAATTTTTATCAATTCGCTGCATAGCCTCTGAAATGGTAAGATTATTTTTTCCTATAAATTCTTTAAAATTATTCATTCTTCACTCCCTACATCTTGCTGTCTAAATTTCTTCCCGTTTCAATATGCTCAAAATTTGGCAGATAATCTTTTATGATTTCTACGATTTCTTCTTTAGAAGTTTCTTTCCCAAATGCTGCCTTGAGATTTGTGAAAAGATTCTCCACTTTGCTTTTTTCAGGGATTTCTTTCCCTGTGATGACGCCCAAAGCCTTTAGCCTGTTTAAGTCAACCGTCTCTGTTTCCGTATAAAATTCTTCATATGCTTTCTCACCAGATGTGTTGGACCCAGAGTAATGAACCGGATATAAGCCACTTCCGGCCTTAAGCTCATCAGACTTATCAATAGCTTCTTCGTCACTATCACATTCAAGAACTTCAAACCCATTCTCATGAAGGAATGCCGTGGCAATCTTATCAAATGTCATCATCTGTTCTTCTTCAAGCCTTGGAAAGAAAATCTCTCTATTATTTCCAAGCATACATGAAAGCATGCATATCTGACCGCTCTCCTCGGGAGATACAAAATATCTCTTTACATCAGACGGAGCCGAGATGGGTTGAAGCTTCTGTAATCTGGCAATAAAGCCTGCTGGAAGAGAGCCATTTGAAAATGCGACATTAGCAAACCTTGCCGTTTTAACAGGAAACTTATCCGAATATGTGAAGATTACATCTTCCATGATTCTCTTACTAGCTCCCATAATATTAACCGGATTTGCAGCTTTATCTGTAGAAACGCAGAAATACTCCTCCGGAGGAAATACGCTCAAGAGATCCAGGAGCTGTTTTGCATGCAGAACATTGTTCTGTATTAAAGCTTCTACTGAATATATATCTTTCTCCGACCTAACATGTTTATGAGCTGAAAAATTTCCTACGATGTCAAAGCCTTTGCGAGCTCTAAACATTTTTTCAAATACCGGTGAAGCAAAATCCATAGGATATGTGATATAGGCATCCGGTACATACATGCCTTTGGTTGAACGAAGGTCACGGGTAAGCTCTGCAAGGGCATTCTCATTTGTGTCTACCACCACCAAAGTTCCCGGTCTAAAAGGCAGTATTGCCTTGATAAAACTGGAGCCAATGGAGCCTGCTCCACCGATTACAAGCACAGATTTTCCTTTGATTTTTTTGCTTAACTCTTCTCGATTATCCTCGATGTCCGCCTTAAACATCGAGCCATTGCGTTTTGTCACATATTTATTTATGAAAGCTTCTAAATTAAACAACTTATGCCTCCCGTGATGATATTTGTATTTCTGTCTCTATCTCTGGCAGGGCTATATTTCCATATGCACTGGTGTACCACGCCGGACTTCCTTTCACTTCAATCTTAAACGCCCTCGTGATATGATCCACTGACATCGCCCGTCCAATCTCATCTCTCTTATATAGTCCGATACTGACATAAAATGTGCCTTTGGCGATGATATCCATATTCATCTTAAAACGCACTGTGAAATCATCTTCAGCAATATCGCCAAGATTCATTATCTCTGACCATGCAGTTCCAAGGCCCGCATCGGTATCAGTACGAAATGTCAGGCGAAGCTGAACTTCTCTGACAGGCTTATTCCTATGGATATCAAGTTCAAGCTCAAGCGGTTCGCCGGATTCGTAAAGTGCTGTCACTTTGCCCGGAAGTCTCAGCCGTTCCATTCGAAGATCTGCCACCTCTCCCTCATGGCTGTGCGACATACTGCCAAGATTGATATCCACCTGGCTCTCTCCTGTGGAATGATCCATATAAACCGCGATGGCGTGCTCCACATCTCCGTCATAGATAATTCTGCCCTTATCGAGAACTATGCATCGCTTACATAGTCTGCGGATCGTGTTCATATTGTGGCTTACGTATAGGACGGTACGCCCTTCAGTCTCCGCCACTTCAAGCATCTTATCGAGGCATTTATTCTGAAAAGCCATATCGCCCACGGCCAGCACCTCATCCATGATCATGATCTCACTATTTAAGTGTGCCGCTACAGAAAAAGCCAATTTCACAAACATTCCTGAGGAATAGCGTTTCACCGGCGTATCGATAAACTCTCCGATCTCGGAAAAATCGATAATCTTGTCCATCTGGCTATTGATCTCAGCGCGGCTCATACCGAGAATTGCACCATTCATATAGATATTCTCTCTGCCGGTCATCTCGCCATGAAAACCTGTGCCCACTTCAAGCATGGATGCGATCCTGCCATAAATATCAATTTCCCCCTCTGTGGGAGCTGTTATTCTAGAAAGAATCTTAAGAAGTGTAGACTTGCCTGCACCGTTATTGCCGATAATCCCCACAGTCTCGCCC
>CAVDGK010000190.1:0-3979 GCA_963607995.1 Oscillospiraceae bacterium
TGTAAAGACAGCTAAGAAAAGAAAAAAATAAAGAAGGTAATATGACACGAAGCGGATATTAAATGAAAGCTTTGTGCATTCAATACAATGGCAGTTGCGTTTCATTAACCTCATGAAACGTTGACATAGAACCTAAAAAACAAAAGAAAGGTGAAAAAGAAAGAATGAAAATGGCAAGAGGTATGAGAGGAAAAATGAAGAAAGCCGCCGCGCTTTCAATGGCCGCCATCATGATGATGGGTCTTGGCGTTGTAAACGTTTCGGCTGATGAGGTGCTGGATGCATCTCAGGCAGAAGAGGTTGAATCTTCAGTAGAAGAGAACGAATCTGTAGCAGAGGAAACAGAATCTGCAGCAGAAGAAGTTGAATCCACAGAAGAGACTGAAGCTACAGAAGAAACTTCTGAAGAAGTTGAGGCTGTTACTGAAGAAAACGAAAATGGTGAAGAAGCTAAGGAAGGTGAAGATTCAAAGGACGAAGAAGTTACAGATCCTACCATTGGCAGCATTTCACTGGCAATCGGTGCTGACGAGACTCAGAGAAATCTTACCTGGTACAGCGAGACAAATGAAGAAGGAAAAGTTCTCGTAGCTAAAAACAGCGATCTGGTTGATGGCGAGATGCCGGAAGGTGCTGAGAGCTTTACTGCTACCGTTAAAGAAGCTAAAAATAAGAGTGGCTATTACACTTATAAAACAACTGTTACAGGTCTTGAAAGTGATACAACCTATTCTTATCAGCTGTATAGTGGTGAAACAAAGTCAGCAGTTTACTCCTTTACAACAGGCAGCGATGGCAGCTTTTCTTTCGCAGTTGCCGGTGACCCTCAGCTGGGTGCTTCCAGAAAAGGTTTAGCATCTGATACAGCAGGATGGGAAGAAACCCTTCAGCTTTTCTCCAGCAGCAGTGAATTGAGCGGTGTTGACTTCATGCTTTCACTGGGTGATCAGGTTAACAATTACGGTGGTGATGAAAACGAATATGATGCCTACCTTGATCATGATGCTTTACAGGGTCTTACAGTTGCTACTCTTGTAGGAAACCATGATAATGGCTGCGCTACTGCTTATAATGATCATTACAACATCACTAATGAATCAAAATTAGGCGAAACAACGACTACAAATAAAGAAACTAATGAAACAACTGTGAACGAAGGTACAGGCGATTACTATTTCGTCTATAATCATGTTCTTTTCATGGCTTTAAACAGCAATAATATGTCTACAGCTGAGCATAAACAGTTCATGGAAGAAGCTATTGCAGCAACAGCTGATCAGGACATTACATGGAAGGTTGCAACATTCCATCACTCCATTTATTCTGTTGCATCTCATGCAAATGATGGAGATATCCTTGAGAGACGTCAGGAACTGGCTCCTGTCTTTAAAGAACTGGATATTGACGTTGTTCTTATGGGTCATGACCATGTATACTGCCGTACCTACATGATGGATGGCTTAACACCTATGACAGACACTTCTATTTATGATGATGACAATTACAGCTCCATCACAAATCCGGAAGGTGTCCTGTATGTAACCATGAACTCAGCTTCAGGTTCTAAGTTCTATACACTGAAGAATCAGACATTTGATTATTCTGCTGTTCTTAATCAGGAAAACAGAAGAAATATCTCCCGAGTCGATGTATCTGACAGCCAGTTCACAGTAACAACCTACAACTGTGATGATATGTCTGTTGTTGATACTTTCACAATTAATCGTGATAGAACATACACCAGCGTTGCCGGTGATGATCGTTATGAAACATCTACAGCAGCTGCAGAGACAGCTTATCCCAATGGCGCAGAAACAGTTGTTCTTGTAAAGGGCAATGATTTCCCGGATGCTCTGTCTGCAAACTCTTATGCAGGTGTTCTTAATGCACCGGTTCTTATGAACAACTCCGATAAACTCAATGATAATGTTAAAGAACTTCTGACCAGCGATGCTTGGAAAGATACGGTTAAGAAGATTGTCATCATCGGTGATGGTATGGATTCTTCTGTAGTAAAAGAACTGAGAGCTTTGGGTCTTAGCGTTGTTAAGATTGCAGGTAAGAATCGTTATGAAACAGCAGCTAAGGTTGCAAAGGCTACTACAAGAAAACAGAGTACAGATACAGTAATCGTTGCTACAGGTCTTAAGGCAGCTGATGCCATTTCTGCTTCTTCATGGAGCTATTCAACAGGTTATCCCATCCTTCTGGCAAATGCTGATGGCCAGCTGGATGAAACATCAAAAGAATTTATTGAAGATTATGCTTCAAACGGTATCGAACATGTCATCCTTCTGGGTGCTGAAAGTGTTGTTAGCGACGATTGTGCCTGCGGTCTTGATTTCGTAAGACTTGGTGGCAAAGATCGTTATGAGACATCTCAGAAGATTGCTGAGTACTTCAGTGATAACGGTTATGGTTCAATTGAAAACTGTGTAGCATTCGCAGATGGTACAGATGCTCATTATCCGGATGCTTTGGTTGCAGGTCAGGTTATGGCTCAGCAGGGAAGCGGTATCATTCTGACAAACGGATCTAAAGAAGAGGTTATGTCTTATATCTCTGATAACTATGCAGGTTTCAAGGGCAATACAGGCAGCTACTACTTCTTCGGTTGGGTTGCAGAAGGCAAGAGTGCTGAATATGATACAATCGTTTCAGCTATTGAAAGCCAGGATGAAATTGTAGAAGAAGCTTAACTCATTGATTTGAGTGGACACAACAAAATAAAAAGGGGCGGCAGGCATGCAAGTGTCTGCCGTCTTTTGCGTCATAAGACTTATAAAAAAATGAAATCGATATGCATGAAATGTTGGGTTTCACTTACAAATTAAGCAAAAGCCAGAATGGTTGACTGTTAAATGTTCTGCCTGCATAAAGATAAAATCTGCCCAGGCTTGCATTAATTTTCAACAAGGGATAGGATATACGTTTGATAGAAATTATAAAAAAGATAATAACAACTAAATCTTGACAATTCATAGTCAAAATGTATATGCAGCAAAAAAAGAGGATAAAGAAATGAATATCGTGACCATTGGAACAACATTTGTGGATGTAAAAGGCTTTCCAAATGAAGTATATATACCGGGAGGCCGTAATGCCGGAAGAGTGGAAATTACAGAAGGCGGAGTAGGCCGTAATATTGCTGAAAACATTGCTAACTGCCGCCAGGAATCTATTTTCATCAGTGCAGTAGATGACAGTTCATTAAGTGAAGGCGTGCTCAGCCATTTTCATGAAAAAAAGATCAGCACCCGATATATGAAAGAGACATCTAATGGTCTGGGAACCTGGCTTGCTGTCTTTAATGAAAAAGGAGATGTGGTGGCTCAGATTTCCAACAGACCTAATATGAAAATCGTTCGTCATGTGCTGGATGATGATGGCGATGATATTTTTAAGAAAGCAGACAGCATTATTATTGAAGCCGATATCGATGAAAAGATCGTTGGGCAGACTTTTGAATTGGCGGATAAGCATAAGAAGCCGGTATACATGGTTGTGGGAAATATGTCACTGACACTGGAGCATAAGGATTACCTGAAAAAAACAGGTTGCTTTATCTGCAATGAACAGGAAGCCGGTATGCTGGCGGGAAATAGTCTGGAAGAGCTTTCTGAGGAAGCTTTGGTTCAGAAGGTATATGAACTGGCAAAGACCTTTGAAATTAAAAAAATGGTTGTAACGCTGGGGGCAAAAGGTGCTGTTTATGCAGATATTGAAGAAGAGATAAAGGGAAAGGTTGATGCCTGCCCCACAGAGGTGGTTGATACCACAGGTGCCGGTGATGCCTTCTTTTCCGGGACAGTTGTAGGTTTGACTCATAATCTTTCTCTTGAAAATGCCTGCCGCATAGGCAGCAAACTTGCTGCCTCCACCATTTCCGGTTTGACAAATGTATGCGGTCAGTTTGATTCGGAAGAACTGTTCTGAAGAACAGATAAGTTTTTGAAAATTTTAATATAGGGTTTGACAC
>CAVDGK010000191.1:0-3978 GCA_963607995.1 Oscillospiraceae bacterium
AATAATTATCCCATCCGTTCCATCGATGAGATCAAAAATAAATTCTTCGTCCGTATGACAGTAAGCAATGAAGTTGGCGTACTGGCTAAGGTTATCGGACTTCTGGCTGAAAACCATGTTGGTATTGCATCCATTAGCCAGGAAGAGATGACTGAAGGAGAAACAAGTGCAGAGATCGTTTTGACGACAGAGCATGTTTGCGAGAAATTCTTCTTCAACAGCTTGGAAAAACTGAGAGGTATGGACTGCGTAAACGAAATCTCATCCGTTATTCGTGTTTATTAATAAAGTTTGCTCTTGTTTTTAGCCGATTCGTATGTTATCATTTTGTTTGTTATTGAATCGGAGGAGATGTTATGTCAATTCTTAAAATCATACTGACAATTATTTTCGTTATAGACTGTATCGCATTAACAGCAGTTGTTCTGATGCAGGAAGGTAAATCGGCTGGTCTTGGTGCTATCGCTGGTGCTGCAGATTCCTACTGGGGCAAGAACAAGGGGCGTTCCTTTGAAGGTGCTCTTGTCAAGATCACCAAAGTTATGGTTATTCTTTTCTTCGTTCTGGCTGTTGTGCTTCAGTTGAATGTATTTAATAGTTAAGTCGATTTTTTATTGAGCCTCTGTACATGTACAGAGGCTTTTTCTATATACATTAAAGCCTTGTTTCAAAGAAATTCGTGTAACGAACTGAAAAGTTAGAGTGCAGCAAATATTTAAAGATTCTTCGATAACTTGTTTTGTCTTAACAAGGAGCGAAGCGTATTTTGAATGTCATTGATGTGCGTACAAAGATATACAGGTAAAGATTATGAGTGAGAAGAAAAAAGAAAGAGAACATAAGAAAAAAAAGAAGCAGATTTTAAAAGTCGTTGATAAAAAGAAGAAAAAACAGAATAAAACACATCAGGCTTTTGGTAATAAGACTGAGAAGAGCAAACGTTCTGACAGAACGAATCTTTTTGTTGAAGGAAAGTACGTGGCTACGGCCAGAGGCTTTGGCTTTGTTGAAGTACCGGATCGAGAAGAAGATATTTTTGTTCCTGCAGAATATTCTAAAAATGCTATGCAGGGAGATATGGTCAGAGCAAGGCTTCTTAAAAAGGATAATGGTCCCAGAGTGAGGGGCGAAGTGGTTGAAATTCTTGAAAGAGCCATTCATACGGTAGTAGGAACCTTTTATAAGAATAAAAATTTTGGTTTTATTATTCCGGACAATCCAAAACTTAAGCAGGATTTCTTTGTAGATAAGAGTTCTATAGGTGGTGCTCAGACAGGAGATAAGGTTCTAGGGGAAATCATCAATTATGGTGAGCAAAATGCTAATCCAACGGCCAAAATTAGGGAAATTCTTGGAAAAGAGTCAGAGGCTGGCGTTGATATGCTCTCTGTTCTTAAAGAAGCAGATATTCCGTTAGAATTTCCTGAAAAAGTTCAAAATATGGCAAATCGCATTCCGGATCATATATCCGAGGCGGATATGCAGGGACGTCTTGATCTTAGAGACCTTCCTATGGTTACCATTGATGGACCGGATGCCAAGGACCTGGATGATGCCGTTTCTTTAACTGTTTCAGACGGACTGTATCATCTTGGCGTGCATATTGCTGATGTATCTAACTATGTACAGGCCGGCTCAGCTCTTGATCGGGAGGCTCTTAAGAGGGGAACATCCGTCTATGTGCCGGATCGGGTAGTACCTATGCTGCCTGAAAGACTCTCTAATGGTATATGTTCTTTGAATGCCGGAGAAGACCGTCTGACATTGTCCTGCCTTATGGATATCAGTGAAACAGGTCGCATCGTGGATTATACCATTGCCGAAACCGTTATCTGCGTTAATGAAAGAATGAGTTATCCGGATGTTAAGGCAATACTGGAAGATGAGGATGAAACTCTTAAAGAACGTTACAAGGCTTATGTTGGTATGTTCCGCGATATGTACAAGCTATCCCGGATCATTAGAGCAAAAAGGCAGAAAAGAGGGGCTGTTGACTTTGATTTCCCGGAACCGGAATTCAGTCTGGATGAAAATGGAAATGTGCTTGAAATTCGGGCACATGAATCAAACTGTGCCACACAGCTGATTGAAGATTTTATGCTCTCCGCTAATGAAACAGTGGCGAAGGCCTATAGACGAAAGAAGGCTCCATTCGTTTATCGTATTCACGAAAATCCAAATGAAGAGAAATTAAATGCAGTTGCTGAATATGTGACACGACAGGGGTTGGATGTACCACCGGTGGAAGAACTTATGACTCCCAAAGGGTGCCGCAAACTTCTTCGTAAAGTAAAGAAGGAAAATTATAGTCGACTCGTTGCATCTGAATTATTAAGATCCATGGCAAAGGCGCGTTACGGTAATGAGCCGGAGGGACATTTTGGTTTGGCAGCTAAGGATTATTGTCATTTTACTTCCCCTATCCGCCGTTATCCTGATCTTCAGATTCATCGCATTATCAAGGATGATCTAAGAGGACGTTTGGACAAGGAGAAAAAGGCGAAATACGAAGCTATTCTTCCGGATGTCTGTGCCCAGACTTCCATGACAGAAAAGAGGGCCACGGATATTGAACGCCGCTGCGACAAGATTAAAATGGTCCAGTATATGCAGCAGCATAAAGGTGAAGTATTTGAGGGAATTATTTCCGGTGTAACTAACTGGGGATTTTATGTGGAACTTCCCAATACGGTGGAAGGATTAGTATCGGCTTCTATTTTACTAGATGATTATTATGCTTACATTGAAGAAGAACATGCTATGATCGGCAGAAGAAAAAATAAGGCATACAGGCTGGGAGATGCCATTAAGGTCCGTGTAAAATCTGTGGATTTACACCTGGCGACGATTGATTTTGAACCAGCGGATGAGTAAGATAGAAGATAAATAATTGAATTAAAAACGGAGTACAAGAGTGAGCGAAAATATCAAGCAGATAGCCAATAATAAGAAGGCCTATCATGATTATTTTATTTTAAAAGAATACGAAACCGGTATTGAACTGGTGGGGACTGAGGTTAAGTCTTTGAGAATGGGAAAATGTTCAATCAAAGAGGCTTATGTTCAGATTAAGCATGGTGAAGTTTACATTACCGGCATGCATATTACGCCTTATGAAAAAGGAAATCTTTTCAATAAGGATCCGCTGCGGGAGCGAAAACTTCTCATGCATAAGCAGGAAATCCGCACGCTTATCGGCAAACTGAAGGAAAAGGGCTTGACGCTGGTGCCTCTTCGGGTTTATCTGAAGGGTAGTCTTATTAAGGTTGAGGTGGGGCTGGCCAAAGGTAAGAAGCTCTATGATAAGAGAGAAGACCTTAAGAAGAAGGAAGATAAAAGGGAAGCCGAAAGAGCCATGAAGATCTCAGTGAGGTGATTGGCTGGTTTAAGGTGTTTAGATTGGATTCTTTTAGCTATGTGAAAAAAGCTAATTTTAGAGTATGTCATAAAAGCAGAGGGACTCTATATCGTTTTTAAACTGCAGGTTTATTGACAATTAGGGGGTGATGTTTTAAGATTAAGTTCTGCTGAGGCATTTTAATAGGTGCTTAGTGGATTTAATGGAAAGGCAGTGTCTGCACAACCTTCATTTACCCTTCGGGCTTGTCAAGGTTTCGACGGGGGTCTTGAAGTCGGGGAAGCCATCCGTGGCCCCAACCACGCTAAAATGGGAACTTAAATATAAACGCAGACAACAATAGAGTTGCCTTAGCAGCGTAAGCTGCTCGTCGGCCCGAGGATACCTGTAGCTTCGGTCAACCGGCGTCATAATTACAGGAAACGACACGGTCAAAGCTTTGAGGCCGCGGGCGTATTATGAAGCTACCAAGGTGAGAAGGACGTCATTCGCCGTCTGGCCAAGGGAATGCAAAAGGAATGACTGTGATGGGAGATGCCCTTATGGACGGGCTTTCGGACGCGGGTTCGATTCCCGCCAGGTCCATGCCAAAAGTGCCGAGAAATCGGCACTTTTTTTAG
>CAVDGK010000192.1:0-3959 GCA_963607995.1 Oscillospiraceae bacterium
CTAAAGACCATGAGCTTGGACATATCGGTAATCTCCCCATCTCCGTTCTCGGCCAATATCCTGTCATTGGTTATGACAAAAAATCCTGGATGGGCAATCATCAGAAGACTTTTTACCACAAATATAATATCAATCCCAATATAGTGGTGGAATGCCCGGACGAATATTCTATCCTGGCTCTTGTTAAGGAAGACTTCGGTATAGCCCTGGTTCCTCATTCAGATAACCTGGAAAATAATCCTTCCATTATTATACATCCTATTTCAGACTTCATCCTGCGTCATCAGGTCTTTATGTTCTGGAAAAAAGATGCCTACCATCTGCCTGCAGTTGAAAGATTCATTTCATACATGAAAAAGCAGGTTGAAGCTCCAATTGATAGCCCTGATGCATCAGTTGTTTACCTTAAAGATATTGTTAATTATTAATCAAGGAATGTACAATGAGATTGTCACAAACAAAGAAAATGTTGTTCAGCATCACAAGAGGTTTAAGGAGTTCACTCACATGAAAAAATATCCAATGATTTTTGAACCTATCACGATCAAACGTACAACGATCAAAAACCGTATCGCCATGACCCCGATGGGTACAAACTACGGTGAAACCAGCGGTGAAATGAGCAATCGCCATATGCATTATTATTCACTGCGTGCCAAGGGCGGTACTGGTCTTATTATTCTTGAAAATGCAAACGTTGAATATCCGGTAGGTTCCAATGGCACAAGCCAGCTTCGTATCGATCACGACAGCTTCATGCCCCGTTATTATCAGCTGGTTGAAAAGCTTCACAAGAGCGGTGCTACAGTTGCAATTCAGATCAACCATGCCGGTGCTTCTGCCAGCAGTGCCCGTACCGGTACACCTACTGTTTCTTCTTCCAACGTTCCTACAAAGGCCGGCGGCGAAATTCCCCGTCCTATGACAAAGGATGAAATCCTGACTACTGTCCGCAAATATGCCGAAGCTGCCAAACGAGCACAGGATATCGGTTTTGATGCCGTTGAAATCCATTGCGGTCATTCCTATCTGATGAGCCAGTTTATTTCTCCCTATTATAATAAGAGAACAGACGAATTCGGTGGTTCTGTTGAAAACCGCCTGCGTTTCCCTCGCATGGTACTGGAAGCTGTCCGTAAAAAAGTCGGTCCCTGGTTCCCCATTATCGTGAGAATCTCAGCTGAAGAACGTGTTCCGGGCGGTAATAATCTGGAAGATACACTTAACTATCTGACCTATCTGGATGAGTTCGTTGATATGTATGATGTATCCTGCGGTCTGAATCCCTCTCTGCAGTATCAGATCGACTCCAACTTCCTGCCGGATGGCTGGAGATCCTATCAGGCCCGTGCTGTTAAGGATAAGTTCGGCAAACCGGTTATCAATGCCGGTAACTATCGTGATCCTGCTATCGTTGAAAAAATCCTTGAGAGCGGTGATGTCGATATCGTTGGTATGGGTCGTGGACTCATTGCAGAACCTAACTGGGTAAATAAGGTTGCTTCCGGTGAAGAAGATTACTTAAGAAAATGTATTTCCTGTAATGTTGGCTGCGCCGGAAACCGTATCGGTGTTAACCGTCCTATCCGCTGCACCGTCAACCCGGCTGTTCCGGAAGGCGATATTTACAAGAACCTGAAAGTTAATAAGAACTGCAATGTTGTAGTTGTTGGTGGTGGTACTGCCGGTATGGAAGCAGCCTGCACCGCAGCCGAAGTAGGATGCAACGTCTTCGTTCTTGAAAAGAATGATCACGTTGGTGGTCTTTCCACTTTTATCTCAGACATCCCCAGCAAAAACCGTATGAAGGACTTCCCGAAGTATCTCGAAAAGAGAGCTTCCAAGCTGGACAATCTCTATATCTTCTATAACTCAGAAGCAACGATTGATAAGATCAAAACCTTTAAGCCTAACATTGTTGTCAATGCTACCGGTTCTGTACCCCTTGTTCCGCCTATTAAAGGTCTTAAAGAGAATCTTGAAGCCCATAATGTTGAGACCATCTTTGGCATGATCGGTAATCTGAAAGCCGGTAAATACCCGGATGAATTCTGCAAAGGCAAGAAGGTTGTCGTTGTCGGTGGCGGTTCTGTTGGTCTTGATGTAGTTGAATACTTTGCACCAAGAGGTGCTGAATGTACTATCATTGATATGCTTCCCCAGATTGGTCTGATGGCCGATCCTATCACCAAGTGCTCCATGCGTGAAACCTTCGATACCTATGGTGTAAAAGAATATGTCAATACTGCCCTTCAGGAAGTTAAAGCCGATGCGTTCACTGTTAAGCTTCCGGATGGTACTATCACAGATCTTAAATTTGATCTTGGTTTCAACTGCCTTGGTATGCGTGCCAATAACCCGATTCTGGCTGAACTTCAGGAAACCTTCAAGGACACTGACACTTATGTTTATCCCATCGGTGACTCTGTACGTGCCCGTCGCATCATGGAAGGTACCATGGAAGGCCGTGCAATCCTTAATGTCTTAGAGGACAGAGGTTATCTGGACCTGTCTATCATTGAAGAGTAATATAAAAGAGTTAAGAAGTATAAGGTGCCTGCACTTTATACTTCTAATTTACGCGAATAAGGAGCCAAAAATTCGTGCCTGCATGAGACCTTGGTGACTGTCGCGATAAATTGAGAAACTTGCAAAGCATGTTTCTTATAGTTTTTACATCAAAAAATATTTATTAAGAAAGAAGAGGTAACACTATGCCGAACATTACAGGACATACTGAACTTGTAGGCCTTATGGCTTACCCGATCCGTCACACCCAGTCTCCTACAACTCATAACCTGGCTTATGACAAGAATGGTGACGATGTTATCCAGCTTGCTTTTGAGGTAGATAACTCCACTCTGGAGGCTGCTGTAGAATCAATCCGCGCACTGAAGATGCTGGGTTCCAACATATCAATGCCTAACAAGACTGTTGTTCACAAATATCTTGATGAAGTTGATGAAGCTGCACAGCTTTGCGGTGCTATCAACACTGTTGTTAACACAAGAGATGCTGAAGGCAAGGTTACCGGCAAGCTTAAAGGCTACAATACAGACGGTATGGGCTATTGGCAGGGAATCAAAGAAGAAGGCATCGATTTCAAGGGCATGAAGATGGTCCTCATCGGTACAGGCGGTGCTGCTACTGCTATTGCTGTTCGTGGCGCTCTGGATGGTCTTTCTGAGCTTCATATCTTCAACATCAAAGATAAGTTCTATGACAGAGGTGTTGAAATCGTTGAGAAGATTAATAACAATACAAACTGTAAGGCTACTATGAATGATCTGGCTGATAAGGATCTCCTTAAAAAGCTTATGCATGAAGCCGATATATTCTGTGACGCAACAGGTGTTGGTATGCATCCCCTTGAAGATATGTCCAACATTCCGGATGGCTCTTTCTTCAAGAAAGATCTTATCGTTACCGATACGGTTTATGCTCCCCGTGAAACAGTGATGTTGAAGCAGGCCAGAGAAGCCGGTGTTGAGCGTTGCTACAATGGTATGAGCATGATGCTCTTCCAGGCTCTCATCGCCATTGAGCTTTACACAGGCAAGTCTACAGACGTTGCATACATGAAGGAAAAGCTGGGTATCTAATTCTCTTTTTCTCACCTACAATCGAATTTCAAGGCCTTATAAAGGCAGTAAACCCCAGTCCCACGGGACTGGGGTTTATAAAATTTAAAGAGTCATTCATTACCTTGAAGTGATGGATGACTCTTTAACTATGCGCCGGGTTCAGGCCGTACCTCGTTAGTGCAAATAAAAAACTTATATAAGCAAGTAACGGACCGGATTACAATCTCCTTGATCATATTGAAAAATCCCTTAAAACTCATGCAACGGATGCCGTCGCTTGCAACATGTTATTCTTCATACAAATGCGTATCCACGCTGATCGTTTATTATTGTATAGAAACAAGAATTTCCTATAAGTTAACAAAAGCGAGTCTT
>CAVDGK010000193.1:0-3954 GCA_963607995.1 Oscillospiraceae bacterium
AATGGAAAACATAGCATCCCTTTTAAATGAAGGCATTATTGATGTGGCCCAGCTTCATGGACAGGAAAGTGCAGAAGACATCAGGAAACTTAGAAGCTTTATTTCACCAGAGAAAAAAATCATTCAGGCCTTCCGCATTGATACAAAAGAAGACGTGGCAAAAGCCAATGACAGCCTGGCGGATTTTGTGCTTCTTGATTCAGGATGCGGCGGCACAGGAACGAGCTTTGACTGGGATCTCCTTAAGGAGATAAAAAGAGATTATTTTCTGGCAGGGGGAATGGATGCGACAAAGATTCCCGTTGTCAAAAAGAATCTTAAACCCTATGCCGTGGACGTTAGTTCCGGCATTGAGAGGGATGGATATAAAGACCAGAAAAAAATGGCAGCCTTTGTGAAGGCTGTCAGAGAAGGAGAGTAAAACATGACCAATCAGAATGGACGATTTGGTATTCATGGCGGACAGTATATACCGGAAACCCTGATGAATGCCGTTATCGAACTGGAAGAAGCTTATAATCATTATAAAAATGATCCTGAATTTAACAGGGAGCTGACAGACCTTTTTAATAATTATGCAGGGCGTCCGTCACTGCTTTATTATGCAGAGAAGATGACAAAGGATCTGGGTGGGGCCAAGATCTATTTAAAGAGAGAAGACTTAAATCATACCGGTGCCCATAAGATCAACAATGTACTGGGACAGGCACTTCTGGCTAAGAAAATGGGAAAGACCCGTCTGATTGCAGAGACCGGTGCCGGTCAGCATGGTGTGGCGACGGCTACAGCAGCTGCCCTTATGGGAATGGAATGTGTGGTTTTCATGGGTGAAGAAGATACCATTCGTCAGGCTTTGAATGTATACCGTATGCGTCTTCTGGGCGCTGAGGTCGTACCGGTTAAGTCCGGAACGGCAACTCTGAAAGATGCTGTATCAGAAGCGATGAGAGAGTGGACATCCCGTATCAGCGATACCCACTATTGCCTGGGATCCGTTATGGGTCCCCATCCTTTCCCAACCATTGTTCGTGATTTCCAATCTGTTATTTCCAAGGAAATCAAGGAACAGATTCTGAAAGCCGAGGGAAGACTTCCGGATGCAGTGCTGGCCTGTGTAGGCGGCGGTTCCAATGCCATCGGTACCTTCTATCATTTCATTGATGATAAAGATGTTCAGCTTATTGGCTGCGAAGCAGCCGGAAGAGGTATAGATACCTTTGAAACGGCAGCAACGGTAAACACAGGACGGGTTGGCATTTTCCATGGCATGAAATCTTATTTCTGCCAGGATAAATATGGACAGATCGCTCCGGTTTATTCTATTTCAGCCGGTTTGGATTATCCGGGGGTAGGACCTGAGCATGCTTACCTTCATGATATCGGTCGTGCTCAGTATGTACCGGTAACGGATGATGAAGCCGTAGATGCTTTTGAATATCTGGCAAAGACAGAAGGTATCATTCCGGCTATCGAGTCAGCTCATGCTGTGGCTTATGCACGGAAGCTGGCACCTACAATGGATAAAGATAAGATCATTGTTATTACCATTTCAGGCCGCGGTGACAAAGACTGTGCAGCCATTGCACGTTACAGAGGGGAGGATCTCCATGAGTAAAATTAAAAATGCATTTGATCACGGAAAAGCTTTTATTCCCTTTATTACCTGCGGGGATCCGGATCTTGAAACCACTGGTGCTGTTGTAAGAGAGGCTGTAAAAAATGGAGCAGACCTGGTTGAATTGGGCATTCCTTTTTCAGATCCTACAGCAGAAGGGCCGGTAATTCAGGGGGCCAATATCCGTGCACTTAAAGGTGGTGTCACAACGGATAAGATTTTTGATTTTGTCCGGGAACTGCGTAAGGATGTGACAGTGCCTATGGTTTTTATGACCTATGCCAATGTCGTTTTTTCCTATGGTGCCGATAAATTTATCTCCACCTGTCAGGAAATTGGCATTGATGGTCTGATTCTGCCGGATCTTCCTTATGAAGAAAAGGAAGAATTCATCGATCTGTGCCACAAATATGACGTGGATCTGATTTCCCTGATCGCACCCACTTCGGAAAATCGTATTGCCATGATTGCAAAGGATGCCGAGGGCTTCCTTTATATCGTTTCAAGTCTTGGTGTTACCGGCACAAGAAGTGAGATTAAGACCGATCTGGCTTCCATCGTTGAAGTGGTAAGAAAGAATACAGATATTCCCTGTGCCATTGGCTTTGGTATTTCCACTCCGGAACAGGCAAAGAAGATGGCAGATATTTCCGACGGTGCCATCGTGGGTTCGGCTATCATTAAGATACTTGAGAAAT
This sequence comes from Oscillospiraceae bacterium, assembly GCA_963607995.1. GTDB lineage: Bacteria > Bacillota > Clostridia > Lachnospirales > Lachnospiraceae > Chordicoccus. Next base: position 2,314 of record CAVDGK010000193.1, read on the forward strand.
ATGGCAAGGATGCACCTAAGTATGTGGGTGAATATGTAAAGAGCATGAAGGATGGCATCCTTGGCTGATGCCGGGAAAAAGATCCTTTGACATTCCGGAGATATCCGGATCGTTATAAGAAGCATATTCCTGAAAATTGATGAGCCCATCTTTTGCCATCGGTATCATAAATTTATCTTATAACGAAACATAGAAAATGCAGATTATCCTCCGCAGGGCGGCTCATGTTAGAATCTCCTACATGAAACGCAAGGCGGAGGATTTTGTTATGAAAGATTCAATCGAAACACGATGTATACATGGTGAAGGTCACCGATATGGAGAAGAAACCCGCTCCATTAGTTTTCCGATTTACCAGACGGCTTCATTCAGCCATAAGGAACCGGGCCATAATGGCAGCGGTTTTGATTATACCCGGGAGTCCAATCCCACCAGAGAGCATCTGGAAGAAATCGTCACATCTCTTGAAAATGCAGCCGATACCGTTGCCGCAAGTTCAGGCATGGCTGCTATTGCCATTTTCTTTGAACTTTTAAAACCAGGAGACCATGTCATCTGCTCGGAAGATCTTTATGGCGGTACGGTCCGTTTCTTAAAAAATATCGCAGAAAAAAATGGTCTTGAGATTACCTATGCGGATACCTCAAATCTTGAAGAAATAAAGAAAGAATGGAAAAAGAATACAAGAGCTCTTTATATTGAAACACCCAGTAATCCCATGATGAAGATAACAGATATCCGGGCCTGTGCTGAGCATGCTCACGAAAATGGAGCTCTGCTGGTGGTAGATAATACTTTCCTTTCGCCTTACTGGCAGAATCCTATTGATCTGGGAGCTGATTTTGTCCTTCACAGTGGAACAAAATTTCTGGCAGGACACAATGATACGGTGGCAGGATTTATCAGTTCGGCAACGAAAGAATGGGGAGATAAAGTTCGCCTGACAGCCAAGACAGTGGGCAATACTTTGGCCCCCTTTGACTGCTGGCTTGTAATGAGAGGTATTAAAACACTGCCTCTTCGTATGGAAAGAAGCCAGGAAAGCAGCCTTGAATTGGTTAAATGGCTTAAAGAAAGAAGCTGGGTAAGCCAGGTATATTATGCAGGATTGCCGGATCATCCGGGACACGAAATCCAGAAAGGTCAGAGTCGGGGGTTTGGAAGCATGATCTCCTTTACTGTTAAGGATAATGAAACTCTCCTGAAAATCCTAAAAAATGTCCGCATCATTACTTTTGCAGAAAGTCTTGGAGGAGCTGAAACTTTGATTACTTATCCCCTTGTGCAGACCCATCCGGATGTGCCAGCAGATGTCAGGGAAAGGCTTGGCATCAATGACCGTCTCCTTCGTCTTTCAGTGGGTCTTGAAAATGTAAATGACCTGAAAGAAGATTTGCGCCAGGCAGCTGAGGAATAAAAAATCAGCATGAGATTTACATATGGACTATAACGGAGATGAGTATGCTGCAGATGAACATAAGTGGCAGCTAAAGGATTCGAAGAGCCTATGTTTCTTATGCAGACTTGAATTTGGCTTAAGGTTTACAAGTGATATTGATAATGAAAAAGAGGTGCTTCATGACAGATTTTAATAAAATAACAGATCGTCGGGGAACGGATTCTCTTAAATATGACTTTGCG
>CAVDGK010000194.1:0-3952 GCA_963607995.1 Oscillospiraceae bacterium
GACTCCATCGGTGGTGTCATCGAGTGCAAAATCAGTGGTGTCCCTGCAGGACTTGGGGAAACTGTTTTCGATAAAATTGATGCAGATTTAGCAAAAGCCATCCTGTCCATCGGTGCCGTTAAAGGCATTGAATTTGGTGAGGGCTTTCATGCTTCTGCTCTCCACGGCAGTGAAAATAATGATGCCATGGAAATGAAAGATGGAAAGCCTTCCTTTAAAACCAATCACGCCGGTGGAATCCTTGGAGGCATGACTTCCGGGGCTGACATCATCTTCCGTGCAGCATTTAAACCAACGCCCTCTATATCTCTTGAACAGGAATCCATTAACCGGGATATGGAAGATACGAAGCTTGTCATTTCTGGCCGTCACGATGTCTGCATCGTGCCCCGGGCAGTGGTTGTAACCGAAGCCATGGCCGGCCTCGTCATCGCTGACCACCTGCTCCGCAATATGACTGCCAAAATGGATGGGGTTGTGGAATTTTATAAGAAGTAATGAAGAAAATTCATGCTTTTTTGTCGTTTTCTTCCTTAGCTGTTTTTTAATAAAAACGTGTTTCGAAGCCTTCGTTTTAAACTGTAAATCAAAAAATAATCAAAAAGGACCGGCTTTTGACCGGTCCTTACGTTTTTCTATTATCTCATTTATAACTGTGTCAGGCTTTTCTTGATCTCAGCCTCAGCTTCTGCTTCAGCCTCTGCCTCGGAAATATTTCTGAATTTTTCCGGAGCTTTCTCAATTTCCTTGAAACGCATGCAGTTGGGTTTGTCCAGATTCTGGGGGCGTCCTTTCATAACGATGGTGCCTTTTTCATAATTAACGGCAAAAGTCGTAATCGTATTGGAACCATTATTAACAACGGCCACATGCTTATTGTCCGGGAAAAGACAGGTATCCTTAGGATAAAGACCTGCAATGGGTAATGCCAGTACACGAGTCAGCTTGCCATCTTCCTTGTTGATCTTAAAGATAGCCATGGAATTATCACCGGCATTGGAAACAATGAGGTGCTGACCATCTTCGGAAATATTCATGGAAGCAGCTGCATCATAAACATCATGATCATCGCAAAGTGTTCCATATTCTTCAATGTAATCAAAGACCGGATAACCATTTTCATCAACACTGTATTCATAGAGGCGAACTGAACAGGTGATTTCACAAAGGACATAAGCGAAACGGCCATCCATACTGAAATGAATGCATCTCGGACCTACATTGCGCCCCATTCTCAGAACATCAATCTGTTCCAGTCTTTCATAATCCTTGTTAATCCGATAAATGGCAATGTAATTCAAGGCATTATCAACACCGCAGAGAAACTTATTGTCCCTTGTCATACGGACACAGCAGCAATGGGGCTGCCAGCTCAGATCACCGATACCGCCTTCGCCCTTGTGGAAGACACCATCCAGCTGCTGGCCGAGACTGCCATCTTCATTAGTCCGGATCATGGTAATCTTACCGTCATGATAACCGGATACAAAGAGATAATGGCTGCTGTGGTCATGAGTCATCTGATGACCTCTCATGCCGTCCATTTCAATCTTGTTAATAGGCTCAAGATCGCCATCCGGAAGAATCTTAAATACCTCAACGCCTTCATCAGCAATGGAATAAAGGTATTTTTCATTTCTCGATACGGTCATGTAAGATGAATTCTTAACCGGTACAACTTTCCGCAGAAAGAGGAGTCCCTCTTCCACATCAACATCATAGATATGAATGCCGCGGCTGCTGCCATTTGTGTAAGTGCCCACATAGGCAACATATGATTTCTTTTCTGTCTTCTCTTCTGTCATATCCGAATCCTGTCTCCTGCCTTTAAAATATGGTAAATCGATTTGTGAAACTTAAGTACCTGTTCTGTATGATTAGGGATAACCATTTTAAAATGATTATGCCATACAAGGTTTTTCATTTCTTTTACGTTTTGGTGCACTGAGATTCGGTAAAATTCCGCCTCACCATTTCCAACCAAACGCTCCGCTTCCGTTCCTTTTCTGGTACGTCCTGTAAAAAGAATATGGCCCTGAAGATCTTTAACCTTCCCTGCCAATTCCCTGTTGGGTTCTTTTTCAAGTTGTGAATCCGCTACCAAAAGGCCTGCGCAGCCTTTCTGACCATTCCACTCTTCCAGATTGTAAACCTTATTTTCTTTTAATATCTGATTAAGACCTTTTTTCAGATAGTGAATATTTTTTTCCTGCTGCCGAAATAGAACCAAAAGTTTCTTTTCAACGTAGGCCGGAATGCCCGCCTCGTTAAGATAACGAATCAGATCCATGCCTCTGCCATTGCTGGGAACCGGAAATAAAAGAACTTCTTTATTTGCCGCTGCTTTCTTAAGTCTTTTCCGTAATTCTCTTTTATGAGCCGGTGCCGACTTACTCTCTCTTGCATAAGCTACATCAATTACCGCCGCATCGGCTTTCAAACCACGGACACAGTCGCATTTGTAAGCAGCTGACTTTTCGCTGTAATCCCCTGAAAAGAAGATATTTTTTCTTCCGATATGAATATCATACCACAGTGAACCGGCACAGTGCCCTGTCCTGCCCCATCGGAAAGATACTTCCTCATCCAACTGGATCAGCTCTCCTGTCTTTGAACATTCTTCCGGATAAACACCCTCTTTAACCGGTGTCTTCAGCATTTCTTCCGTTTTCCGGGTGCAGATTACCTTTCCCGTAAAACCTCTTTCATAAAGCCATCCAAGGGCACCGCCATGATCCACATGACCATGGGTTATAAAAAGATAACGCACAGAAGATATCTGCTCATCACTGAGTTCCGGCGGTATCAGACCATTCGGTGATTTAATATAACCGCAATCCACCATGACACTTAATTTACGACTGCTGATAAGGAAACAGTTGCGGCCATGTTCCGAGCAGCCTCCGGCGATATAGATTTCCATTTATTATCTTATTCTGTCGGGGAATCCGATTTTATGCTGAACTTTTCTAAGAGTCTTTGTCGCGTAATAGGATGCTCTTTCAGCATTATTTTTAATAATGCCATCGATATAATCTTTTTCTTTCTCAAGGCGATGGAATTCTTCCTGAAGGCCTGTCAGTTTATCGGCTACTACACCGCCAACAGCCATCTTGAGATCACCATAGCCCTTGCCCTCGAAGGTTTTAACAGCCTCATCCGGTGTCACGCCTTCGCAGGCACAATAAATATCAAGAAGATTGCGAATACCGGGCTGCTCATCACTGTAACGAATGCAGGCCTCGGAATCCGTAACCGCTCTCTTAAATTTGCGAATAATGGTATCCTTGTCATCCATCAGATAAATACTGCCGTTAGGATTCTCATCTGATTTAGACATTTTGTGGAGAGGATCCTGAAGAGACATGATCCTTGCACCGGCTTTACCATAATAAGCTTCCGGAATGGTAAAGACATCACCGTAAACGCCATTAAAACGGGTGGCGATATCACGGGTAATTTCCAGATGCTGCTTCTGATCGATACCTACCGGAACCACATCTGCCTGATAAAGCAGAATATCTGCTGCCATCAGCACCGGGTAAGCAAAAAGCCCTACGTTAATATTATCGGCATGCTTGGCACTCTTATCTTTAAACTGAGTCATACGGCTCATTTCACCCATATAGGTATAACAGTTTAATATCCAGGCCAGCTCTGCGTGGGCCGATACATGAGACTGATAATAAAGAATATTTTTCTCCGGATCGATCCCGGCTGCAATGTAGAGCATCAGCAGATTTCTGGCTCTTTTGCGAAGAGTTGCCGGATCCTGTCTTACGGTAATGGAATGTTCATCCACTACACAATAAAAGCACATATATTCATCTGCCAGGGATACCCAGTTTTTTAAGGCTCCCAGATAATTTCCAAGTGTCAGATTTCCAGTTGCCTGCATACCGGAAAAAAGAACTTTCTTACCATCAAGCATGATTTATTATCTCCTTATTTA
>CAVDGK010000195.1:0-3938 GCA_963607995.1 Oscillospiraceae bacterium
TATCTGCCCTGTGCTATCAGGTCATTTTTTAAACCGATAAGGCTCTGTATCACGTGGCTGTATTCTTCGTCTGTCAGATAGATATGATATTTTTTCATATGCCTGCACCTCCTGTTTGCACTCATTATATTCGATAATGAAGAAAAGCTCTATTATGCGTCTTTATGCCAAAGGCAAGAGAGTGTCAGAATATATGACAAAAGGTGGTTACATCGTTAAAATGCAACCACCTACAATGTGAACATTTATAGTGTTTTTCAAAAGTTACGACAAATTTTGAGCTCAAGTTGTCGTAACTTTTTCCCTGATTTTCCGCTCGGCTAAAAGTGCGATTGTCGTAACTTTTGTCGTAACTTTTCAAATATGGAGGACCGGTCGGTCTCATATCTTGCTATAAGTCCGGAAAAGTGGGGTGAATGTTACTTTTCTGACGGTAATGACTTCATCGTCGGGAACAGAAGTACATCTCTGATTGTTTCAGCCCCTGTAAAGAGCATGACCCATCTGTCGATGCCATAACCGATGCCACCTGTCGGGGGCATACCGATTTCCAAAGCATTTAAGAAGTCTTCATCTGTATGGTTAGCTTCCTCATCGCCCTTAGCCAGAAGTTCTTCCTGAGCAGCAAAACGTTCTCTCTGATCGATAGGATCATTAAGCTCGGAGTAAGCATTGCACATTTCCCAGCCATTGATGAACATTTCGAAACGCAGAACCTTGCCCGGATTTTCCGGATCCTTCTTGGTCAGCGGACTGATCTCAATCGGATGGCCTGTCAGGAAAGTGGGCTGAATCAGATTTTCTTCAACGAACTCATCGAAGAAGAGATTCAGAATATCGCCGATCTGATGGCGTTCTTCATATTCAACATGCTTTTCTTTAGCAACAGCTCTGGCTTCTTCAAGAGTTTTGATCTCATCGAAATCAACACCGCTGTATTTCTTGACAGCCTCTGTCATGGTCATGCGGGCGAAAGGCTTGCCCAGGTCAATGGTATTACCCTTGTATTCAAGCACTGTTGTGCCAAGAACTTCCTGAGCAACACTGCGGTACATATCCTCAGTCAGACGCATCATACCTTCATAATCGGTATATGCCTGATAAAGCTCCATCAGCGTAAATTCCGGATTGTGCTTCATATCCAGGCCTTCATTACGGAAAACGCGCCCGATTTCATAGACACGTTCCATACCGCCAACGATCAGTCTCTTCAGGTAAAGCTCCAGGGAAATACGAAGCTTCTTGTCCTCATTCAAAGCATTATAATGAGTTGTGAAAGGACGCGCTGATGCACCACCGGCATTCTCTACCAGCATAGGTGTTTCTACTTCCATGAAATCGCGGGCATCCAGATAACGGCGGATGGCACTAACAATCTTGGAACGCTTGACAAAGACATCCTTAACTTCCGGATTAACGATGAGGTCAACATATCTCTGACGATAGCGAAGATCCGGATCCGTAAGGCCGTGGAACTTCTCCGGCAGAATCTGAAGACTCTTGGAAAGGAGCGTCATTTCCTGTGCATGGATGGAAACCTCACCTGTCATGGTACGGAAGGCATACCCCTTAACACCGTAAATATCGCCAATGTCCGACTTCTTAAAATCAGCATAGCTTTCTTCGCCAATGGCATCACGGGCAACATAAATCTGGATATTGCCTTTAAGATCCTGAATATTGCAGAAAGAAGCTTTGCCCATGACTCTCTTAAACATCATACGGCCGGCAATGGAAACCATGATGGGCTGTGCATCCATAATAGCTCTTCTGTCATTGTAATCATTTTTGATGACTTCTCTCTTGGCTGCTTCTTCAAGGCCTTCTGTCTCCGGTGCTTTACGATCACCGAGAATTTCCTTTTCATGTGCCTCATAAAGAGCCTTTACATCTGTTGAATGATGTGTCTGATCGAACTGTGTGATCTGGAACGGATCCCTGCCTGCTTCCTGCAGATTTGCCAGCTTCTCGCGGCGAACCTTTCTCAGCTGGTTTAAATCCGGTTCCTGTGCCTTCTGGCCATTATTTCCCTGATTTGCCATAATTACTCCTATTCTCTGTATCAACTGTTCATTGCGGCATTCGCCAATAATCTGAGCATGCTCAGACGCAAGCATCATGCTCACAAAAATATAAAAAGCTCCTCTGAAACAGAGGAGCCATCATTTACGCATTACGTGAAATTTTCAGAACCTTGAAATGAGCATCGCCATCCGGCATGGAAACCGTAACGACATCGTTCTTCTTTGCTCCCATTAAAGCCTTACCTACCGGTGACTCATTTGACAGCTTATTTTCGCGGCTCTTTGCCTCAACAGATCCGACGATATCGTACTCCAGCTCCTCATCGTAGTCCATATCCAGGATCTTGACATGACTGCCAATACCAATTGTTTTTGTATTGGCTTCGCTCTCGAACACTACCTCGGCGTCTTTCAGGATCTCCTGAATTTCTTCGATACGGGCTTCGATATCTCGCTGCTCGTCTTTAGCTGCGGTATACTCTGCATTTTCGGAAATATCACCCTGCTCAAGAGCTTCTTTGATTTTCTGTGATATTTCCTTACGTTTATTGACCCTTAAGTCATTAAGTTCATCTTCAAGTTTCTTGAGTCCGCCGTAAGTCAGCAGATTCTTCTTTTCCTCTTTACTACCAACTGCCACGATTTTTTAATTCTCCTTTAACCTGTGAGAAGCCCTTCTGCAAACTTCTCAAGATAGTACAATAAGAGCCTTACGGCTCCCGATACACCTGCAACATTATAACCTCTGACCAAGAAAAGTCAAGTAAACAGGCGCTTTAAAGGGCTTTTTGCCTTGAAAATACAGACTTTTTTTACACAAAGAGCTGCTCATTCGGCAATGGAATCGATAATAGCATTGATTTCATCTAAAGACTCAGCCTGATTGACGCGATATCGCAGGGAGGCTGCATCCTCGATACCCTTGATGTACCAGGCAATATGCTTGCGCATCTGCAAAACACCAAAATGGTCACCTTTATTGGCGATTTGAAGGGCTGCATGCCGCTTCATCATTTCCTTAATGTCATGAATGGTAGGTGTAATATCTGAAAATATCCAAGGATTGCCTTCCGCGGCCCTGCCGATCATGATGCCGTCGCACCCTGTCTCTTCCATTCGCCTGAAGGCCTCCTCCCGGCTTTGCACATCCCCATTTCCAATAACGGGAATGGAAACCGCTTCCTTCACCTTCCGAATAATATCCCAATCGGCTGATCCTGTATAATACTGCTCCCGGGTACGACCGTGAACGGCAATGGCCATGGCACCGGCATCTTCAAGATAACGTGCCAGATCCGGGGCATTTTTATGGTTCTCGTCAAAACCGGCGCGGATTTTCACTGTTACAGGACGATCCGTAGCTTTAACCGCAGCCTTCACAATCTCCGCTGCCAGATGGGGATCTTTCATAAGCGCCGAACCCTCTCCATTTTTGACAATCTTTGGCATAGGGCATCCCATGTTAATATCCAACACATCATAGGGCTTATGCTCAAGAGCCCTGGCCGCCAGAGCAATTGTTTCCGGATCCGGTCCAAAAAGCTGCATGGAAACAGGATGCTCATGCTCTGAAATATCCACAAAATCTTCCGTTTTCTTATTATGATATTTAATGGCATTGGCGCTGACCATTTCCATGGATACAAGAGAGGCACCCATTTCATGACACAAAACCCTGAAGGGCTGGTCTGTGACACCGGCCATAGGAGCCAGTACCAATGGACCGCTAAGTTCAAGAGATCCGATCTTCATATATAAATCCTTTTCATTTATTTATTTGAAATCATCCCGGCATTTTCATAGGCAGGACTTTTTTGTGAGGTACCTCTGTATACAGAAAGCAGGCAGGAATCACAGACTTGTTGATCTGCCTCTAGTTCTTCCCCAGCACTCCGCTTTTTACCACCAACTGAT
>CAVDGK010000196.1:0-3925 GCA_963607995.1 Oscillospiraceae bacterium
GGGCTTGACCAAGAAAGCGAGCAACTGTATATGCGGTTTTGAGGGTGCGTTTTTTGTTGCAAAAATAGCATCTTTTAGCTTGAATTTTTAAAATTATATTGACATCTATTTTATTACTGTACTATAATATTTTCCGCGTGACGAAAAGGACATCCCAAAGCCCCGGTGATTGTCATTTTTGGAAAGCAAAAATTGAACAGTTAACACAGGTTTTTAGGAGGTTATATCCATGAAAGATACATACGTGGCTAAACCGGCTGAGATCGAGAGAAAATGGTATCTCATCGATGCTGAAGGCGTGTCCCTTGGACGTTTGGCTTCAGAAGTCGCCAGAATCCTTAGAGGAAAGAACAAACCGGAATACACACCGTTTGTTGATACAGGCGATTATGTAGTCGTTATTAATGCAGAAAAAGTTAAGATTACAGGTAAGAAGCTGGATCAGAAGATCTACTTCAGCCATTCCGCTTATATGGGCGGTGCTAAGTACACAACTCTTCGTGAAATGCTGGCTACAAAGCCGGAATTCGTTATCGAGCATGCTGTACGCGGCATGGTTCCGAAGGGCGCTCTTGGCGATAAGATGTATAAGAAACTCCATGTTTACGCAGGACCGGATTACGAGCAGCAGGCTCAGAAACCGGAACCGTACACAATCTGATCATAGGAGGAGTTGAAAAGTGGCAGAAAAATTTTATGGTACCGGCAGAAGAAAGAAATCTATCGCCAGAGTATATGTAACAGCCGGCACAGGCAAAGTTACCATCAATAAGAAAGATATCGATGATTACTTCACAATGGAAACATTGAAGGTTATGATTCGTTCACCGTTCACAGTTACAGAACTGACAGATAAGTATGACATCACTGTTACCGTTCACGGTGGCGGTATGACAGGTCAGGCAGGTGCTATTCGTCATGGTCTGGCTCGTGCCCTCGTTAAGATGGATCCGGAACTTCGTCCGGTTATCAAGAAGGCTGGCTATCTGACACGTGATCCGCGTATGAAAGAACGTAAGAAATACGGTCTCAAAGGCGCTCGTCGTGCACCACAGTTTTCAAAGAGATAAGGATTACTGCGAATTGCAGTATACAAAGGACCCCGCAAGCTTGCTTGCAGGGGTCTTTTTGTATACTGCAGTTCATTGGAATGCAAGAATGACCGAGATGAAGCGTAGCGAAATCGAGGTTGAATTCTTGCATTCGCAGTAACGTTATTCCACTTTCGCCTTTATTCTTTCCTTCCGACAGTTTATAATGAACTCCAAAGGATAATTAATAATTCCACATGGAGGATAGTTATATGAGTGATTACACCATCAACACCAAATGCGTTCAGGCCGGATATACTCCGGGAAATGGCGAACCCCGCCAGATTCCCATCGTCCAGTCCACCACATTTAAATATGATACCAGTGAAGCTATGGGACAGCTCTTTGATCTGGAAGCTAGTGGCTACTTTTACACCCGCCTTCAGAACCCTACAAATGACCATGTAGCTGCTAAGATCGCTGCATTGGAAGGCGGCACGGCCGCTATGCTGACATCATCAGGTCAGGCAGCCAATTTCTTTGCTCTTTTTAATATTTGCGAATGCGGCAGTCATATCGTTGCTTCATCTTCAATTTATGGCGGAACCTTTAATCTAATATCAGTTACTCTTGCTAAGATGGGCATTACAGCAACCTTCGTTTCTCCAGACTGCACAGAGGAGGAACTGAATGCAGCATTTAATGAAAATACACGTGCTGTCTTTGGTGAAACCATTGCGAACCCGGCTCTGACAGTTCTCGATATTGAAAAATTCGCCAAAGCAGCTCATGCTCATGGTGTTCCTCTTATTGTGGATAATACATTCCCCACGCCAATTAACTGCCGCCCTATCGAATGGGGAGCTGACATTGTGACTCATTCTACAACTAAATATATGGATGGCCACGGAGCTGCAGTAGGCGGTGCTATCGTAGACAGCGGTAAATTCGACTGGATGTCACACGCCGATAAATTCCCGGGTCTCTGTACACCAGATGAATCCTATCATGGCATTACTTATGCTGAAAAATTTGGAAAAGAAGGTGCTTTCATTACAAAATGTACAGCTCAGCTTATGCGTGACCTTGGCTGTATCCAGTCACCACAGCATGCCTTCTATTTAAATCTTGGTCTTGAATCTCTCCATGTCCGTATGCCGCGTCATGTAGAAAATGGTCAGGCGGTAGCTGAATTCCTTGAAGCTCATCCGAAGGTAACGAAAGTTAATTACCCGGGTCTTCCCAGCGATAAATATTATGAACGTGCTCAGAAATATCTGCCGAATGGTGGTTGCGGCGTCGTATCTTTTGAGCTGGAAGGTGGAAGAGCAGCAGCTGAAATCTTTATGAAACATCTTAAACTGGCTGCTATTGAAACCCATGTAGCCGATGCAAGAACCTGCTGCCTTAACCCGGCAACATCAACTCATCGCCAAATGAATGATGAACAGCTCATTGCAGCTGGTGTACCGGCAGGCCTGATCCGTATTTCCTGCGGCCTTGAAGACAAAAAAGATCTTATTGCAGACCTTTCCCAGGCCCTGGATGCAATCTAAATAATTGGATTATTTTACTAAGTGGCAGAGAATATATCTGCCACTTATTTTATATGAGCAAATAGCGGAGTGAGTTGCGAATATCCTTGGTTTTGAGAATCTTTTTGATAAACAGAATATGACGATAACAGTTTAGCTAAGAATGATGTTTAAAGAGGCTGCCGCTTAGGTAGTCTCGTTTCACTTTATTCAACGGAATTACTACCTCACTAAGCTCAGCCAGCGTACAGGCACTCGACATCGTTAATGGGTGGCATGCGTTGGCGAGAATTGCGAGAGGGTGTTTCTCAGAAAGAAGCTGACTTGTATTTTACATGTACAATATAATGCACAGTAAATTATGAAAATTAGCTAAAAATCTCAAAATAAAAATGAAAAATAGGTATTGACACATTAAAATGTTTGAGATATTGTATATGCGTACAAAATATTAGACATAAATAATAACGACTAACAGAGCGAGGATGCTCACGGTGACGACCGTGGCACCTCGCTTTTTCTATATCAAGCTTATTATTTATTGCCGAAACACAGCATCAGATGCCCTTTGTAAAATTCCAAAAGAGGCTGCCGTAAGGCAACAGATAAAACACTGACACATCAGGAGGATAGTGAAATGAAATTAGCAGACACAGGTTTAACCGCACAGGACATTAAAGACAAAGTAAAGAAATATATGATCGAAACTTATGAACGTTTCGATTTTCTGGCAGAAACAGCTGAAGGCATGTACATCTATGATGAAAACAAAACACCCTACCTTGATTTCTACGCAGGTATCGCTGTAAACAGTGCTGGTAACTGCAACCCGAAAGTGGTTGAAGCTGTTAAAGATCAGGTTAGCGACATCATGCACACCTTCAACTATCCCTACACTATTCCTCAGGCTCTTCTGGCTGAAAAAGTCTGCACCACTATTGGTATGGATAAGATCTTCTTCCAGAACTCCGGTACAGAAGCAAATGAAGCTATGATCAAAATGGCTCGTAAATATGGTGTTGAGAACTTTGGCCCGAACCATTATCACATCGTAACTGCTAAAGACGGTTTCCACGGCAGAACCTTCGGTGCTATGTCTGCTACAGGTCAGCCGGGAAATGGATGCCAGATCGGTTTTGGTCCTATGACACAGGGCTTCTCCTATGCTCCGTTCAACGATCTTAAAGCTTTCAAAGATGCCTGCACAGAAAATACAGTAGCCATCATGATCGAACCGGTACAGGGTGAAGGCGGTGTTCATCCGGCTACACAGGAATTTATGACAGGTCTGCGTAAGTTCTGCGATGAAAATAATATGCTTCTCCTGATCGATGAAGTTCAGACAGGATGGTGCAGAAC
>CAVDGK010000197.1:0-3853 GCA_963607995.1 Oscillospiraceae bacterium
GAGCAACAGCGACGTTGGAAACCAGCGTGTCTGTTGCCGTTGTCTCAGATAATGGAAAAGTGACGGCTTACATACCGGAGACAGCTCTTGATGCTGTGGTAAAATCCCGAACTGCTACCATTAACGGACAGAGAGTAACACTGGAGCCGGATACACCGGACCTCAAGACTGTTACGGATGAAACCAGTATTTATGTCCGCAAGGCGGGCAACCTTCAGATTGGGGATATCGTTTATGAAATTCCTATTAAGGAAAGTCTGACAGATGGTGTTTACAGTGCCCGGGTCGTAACAGAAGTGGTGTCACCGGTTTCACTATTAATGAATTAAGATTGTGAGTTGAATATGGCCTCAAAAAAGGTAAAGCAGCCCATCACCAAAGGTGTGGCCAAGGTACCTGTCATCATGCAGCTGGAAATGCTGGAGTGTGGTGCAGCCTGCCTTGCCATGATCATGGGCTATTATGAAAAATGGATAACGCTGGAGCAGGCAAGGGTTGATTGCGGAGTCTCCAGAGATGGATCAAGCGCCAGAAATGTAGTACAGGCAGCCAGAAGCTACGGCATGAATGTCAAGGCTTATAAACTGGAACCGGAAGCTCTTCTTGAAGAAGGACCTTTTCCCTGTATTATACACTGGGGCTTTAATCACTTTGTGGTCCTTGATGGTTTTAAGGACAAAAAGGCTGTCTTAAATGATCCGGCCAGGGGGCGGGTTATTGTTCCTTGGGAGGAATTTGACCGGGAGTTTACCGGCATCTGCCTCACCTTTGAACCAGGAGAAAATTTCAAGCCGGAAGGCAACAAAAAGTCCGTATGGACTTATATCAAAGAGAGAATGACCGGTACCGGACAGGCAGTGGTCTTTGTTGTTATGACGACAACCATCATTGCTCTCTTAGGCGTCATTCAGCCGGTGTTCAGCCGGATCTTTCTTGACCAGCTCCTGTCGGGGAAGAATAGCGACTGGCTCTGGCCTTTTATTATGGCTCTCAGTATATTTTCGGGTATCATTATTCTCATGACTTGGATCAAAGCCATCTACAGTTTAAAGATTCAGGGTAAGATGGCGGCTGTGGGCAGTTCTTCTTATCTATGGAAAATCCTGCGTCTTCCCATGCAGTTCTTTGAACAGAGACTTCCGGGTGATCTGGCAGAGCGTCAGTCAACCAATGCTTCCATTGCCGGAACGCTGGTGAACACTTTCGGACCTCTTGCGATTAATACGGCTATGATGGTTTTCTATCTCATAGTCATGCTTCGATACAATGTATTTCTTACCCTGATTGGTGTCAGTGCTATTTTTATTAATATGTTCGTTTCGGCTATCGTGACAGAAAAACGTATTAATATTCAGAGAGTTCAGCTCCGCGACCAGAGTAAATTGACTTCAGCTATGCTGGCCGGCATCAATATGATCGAGACGATCAAAGCCAGTGGTGCTGAAAAAGGTTATTTTAAAAGAGCGTCCGGCTATCAGGCCAGTGTTAATGCCCAGACGGTCAAGTATACCCGTTTAAATCAATGGCTTGGTATGATTCCAACCATTTGTACATCTTTGGCCAATATCATTGTTTTGGGTTATGGTGTCTTGCTGGTTATGAATGGCCGGTTCACTCTTGGTATGGTTATGTCCTTCCAGGGCTTTCTGTCATCCTTCACGACTCCTGCCAGTTCGCTGATCTCAGCCGGTCAGTCCATGCAGGAAATGATCACCCAGATGGAACGTGTAGACGATGTTATGAGCTATCGGGATGATCACTGGTTTGAAGAAGGAAGAAAGGTGGAAAAGCAGGAGAAACTCTCCGGTCACATCAAAATGACGGATGTGACTTTCGGTTATTCCAGCTTGGCAGAGCCTCTTATCGAAAATTTCTCCATGGAAATAAAACCAGGCCAAAAGATTGCCTTCGTAGGCCGTTCCGGCTGTGGGAAATCCACCATTACAAAACTTCTTTCCGGTCTTTATACCCAGTGGTCTGGTAAAATTGAATTTGATGGCAAAACCATTGATGAAATCGACAGGGATGTCTTTGTAGGTTCCCTGTCTGTTGTGGATCAGGAAATCGTTCTTTTTGATGATACGGTAGCAGAAAATATTCGTATGTGGGATGCTACCATTGAAGATTTTGAGGTTATTCGGGCGGCACAGGACGCCCAGATCTATGATGATGTTATGAAGGCCGGAGGCTTTCAGAAGAAAATCCTGGAAGGCGGTCGTAATATGTCCGGTGGTCAGAGACAGCGTATCGAGATCGCACGGGCCTTGGTTCAGGATCCGACTATCTGTATTCTGGATGAAGCTACGTCAGCTTTGGATGCCAAAACAGAGCAAGATGTGGTAAAAGCCATTACAGACCGTGGTATTACCTGTATTGTAGTAGCACACCGTCTTTCCACGATTCGGGACTGTGATGAGATCATTGTTTTAGAAAATGGTAAGGTAGTGGAGAGAGGAAATCATGAAGAGCTGATGGCTCTTAATGGATCCTATTCCAAACTGGTAACGAATGAGTAGGAGGAAACTTCATGAGTCGCTTTGACGAACAGATAGAAGAGAGAAAAAAACGTGAAGACGAGCTCCTTACTGATGCCTTCCAGAATATTTCCAAGGCGGTGACCCAGCACAAAATCGGTGATGGTTTCATTGCCGTAGGAAGAGATGTGAAGGATGCCATTAACCAGCTCCTTCGTTACTTTAATATTAAAGAAAAACAGATACCCCAGAAACTGCAAAGCCTGGAAGATAAGCTGGATTATTTGCTTTCATCTTCCGGTGTTTTTTATCGGGAAGTGCGCCTTGAAGAAGGTTGGTACAAGGATGCCATGGGTGTCATGATGGGTTCCATGAAAGAAGATGGAGCCATGGTAACTATTCTTCCTAATAATAATGGCGGATTCGTCTACATTGATCCTCATACCGGCAGGAAAAAGCGCATTAATAAAGCGGAAGCAGATAAATTAAATGATGAAGCCTATTGCTTCTACCGGTCTCTCCCCATGCGGAAGCTGAAGTCCATTGATATTTGGAAATTCATGCAGAGCTGCTTAACCACCTGGGATCTTTTGAGTTTTGCCCTGGCAACGGGCGTGATTACCATCATTGGCCTCATTATTCCAAAACTTAACCGTCTGCTCACCGGCAAAGTGGTGCAGTACGGAAATTACCGCCTGCTGGTTTCGGTTTTGATTTTTATGATCTGTGTCACCATCGGTAATATTGTATTTTCCTCTGTGAAGACACTTTTGTTGAATCGCATTGGCATTAAATTGAATAATAATGTTACGGCAGCTACCATGATGCGGGTACTTTCCCTGCCGGCAGATTTCTTTCAAAATTATTCCACAGGTGAACTAACCCAGTACCTTTCTTATATGTCCAGCATTTGCAGCACCATCGTTAATGCTGTGCTGTCTACAGGACTTACCGGTGTCTTTTCACTGATCTATCTTGTACAGGTCTTTACTTTTGCTAAAGCTCTCGTGGTACCATCTATGATCGTTACGGGCCTCACACTTTTAGTCGGTGCCCTGACAGCATCCACCCAGTCTTTTATCAGTAAGGAACAGATGAAACTTTCAGCGGATGAAAAAGGTATTGTTTATTCTTTGATCTCTGGTGTTCAGAAAATCCGCTTGGCAGGAGCAGAGAAGAGAGCCTTTTCAAAATGGGCTGAGTGTTATGCCAAGGAAGCAGAGCTGACCTACAGTCCGCCGGCTATTATTAAATTAAACACAGTTTTTACCACGGCAATCTCACTGGCAGGTACTATTGTTATTTATTATTCGGCAGTAAAGAGCGGTATTTCCGTTTCTGATTATTATGCTTTCAATTCTTCCTATGCCTATATAACC
>CAVDGK010000198.1:0-3836 GCA_963607995.1 Oscillospiraceae bacterium
CCATGAACACAATGGAAATTCTTACTCTATTGCTGGTCATTTTTGCGGCTCTATCGTATATCGATAATCATAATAAAAAGAAATAGCATCCTAACCCCTCACAAAGTTGGATGCTATATCTTTTTGATATAAAATTCACTGAGGGCAATCGGATGATGCATCCGATGACCTTCCTAAAACGATTATACGGGGAGAGGCTTGCGAATGCAAGCCTCTCCTTTCTTAAGTTATAAAATCTCAAAATTTCATTCTGTCTTAATCTCAGATCGGATTTTCTTCGATAAACAATTAATGTAGCCCAAAAGCTACTCGAATTGAAAGAATCTATCTACTATATGTTTTTGACAGTCTTTATTTTCTAATTTATTACGGATATTTAACAAATCCAATTCCTGCCCATTCATAGACGACCCATGGATTTGTTGCTAAGATTTGATTGTATGGTCTGAAGGAAGAATGCGGATGCGTTTTCTAAGTGATGCCCTCTAGTCTTAGAAAGAGGGTGATGCCCATGAACACAATGGAAATTCTTACTCTATTGCTGGTCATTTTTGCGGCTCTATCATATATCGATAATCATAATAAAAAGAAATAGCATCCCAGACCCTCACAAAGTTTGGATGCTATATCTTTTATAGTAGTTTAAATTATTACTGAGGGCAGTCGGATGATGCATCCGATAACCTTCCTGAAATGATTATACGGGGAGAGACTTGTGAATACAAGCCTCTCTTTTATTCATGACAATAAAAATACTCACAAAGCATGTATTCTACTATTTACACGGGCAACGAGCTAAATAAGGAGGATCTATCGATGATTTTCAATTCACCCATTATCATTGGATGGCTTAACTCTTCACAGCTCTCAGCATAAAGAGGGGTGTCGCTGCATAGAAGAATTTTTCTCTCTCGCTCCAAAGTTCTTCCGTAACATCTCTGACGAAAGAAATGTCCCGACATGGAAGCTGACACAGAACTCCCATATCAAAATCCGGACGCTGAGCCTTGCCAAAAATGCGGAAATTCTCCGGACTAAGCCCCGTATCAATATATTCGTAGGAACCATCATGGGTATAGCCACGACCAAATTTTTCAAGACCTTCTCTCTCTCGGCGGATTGCCTCATCCCGAATGGGTCCTTCCTGATATGGAAGATGCCAGTTCGCATCGAAAATAAGAAGAACACCGCCTGGTTTTAATACCCGCATCCACTCGCCATATACCTTTAAATGTTCCCGGATGATATGGGTCACATTACGGCTGACCACCAGATCAAAAGTATTATCTCCAAAGGGAAGATGCCCAAAATCTCCTTGTATCAAAGTAGGTTCGACATCAAAATGAGCTGCATTCTCCCGAGCATGCTCAAGCATACCTTCCGATCCGTCGATACCGGTTACCTTATGGCCGGCCTTAGAAAGGAGGATAGAGAAAAAACCTGGTCCGCAGCCTGCATCAAGAATCGTCAGAGGGCGATTCGCCGGAGCATTTTCCTCTATAATCTTCAGCCACTTTTCCGGACGATTCGTGGCAAATTCTTCTTCCACATAATTATTATAATTATCGGACCTCTCGGTCCAGCTTTCATTAATATCTTTCTGAGTTAACATAATTCGCTTCCTCTCATTTATACTATATTTATCCTTATCACATGGTGCCATGTTAATTTCAAAAGAACTTTCATTCCTATATTACTTGGATCACCTCGCATGTTCTATATTCTTACTTTCATCCAAAGACCATACTATAGAAACTATATCTTCGCATTCTGTTCTAATCACTTTTTTTATTCAAAGATTCACTGCTGCCTCAATCAGCTTCTTTGTATAGTTTTCTTCCGGCTCATTTATGATATTTTCCGTCATTCCTTCTTCGATAATTCTTCCCTCATGCATAACATAAATTCTGTCGCAAAACTGACTGACTAGGGCTATGTCATGGGAAATAAAAAGAATGGCCAGATTTTCTTTCTTTTGTATTTCTCTAAGTAAAGAAATGATTTCTGCCTGCACTGATACATCAAGAGCCGATGTTGCTTCATCGCAAATGAGAAGCTTTGGATTTTTGGCAAGAGCTCTGGCAATAGCTGCTCTCTGGCATTCTCCGCCGCTGACTTCATGGGGATATAGCTTTAAAAAATGAGAATCAAGTCCTACCTGATCCAGGCATTTTAATTCTCTATTCAACCTTTCTGCCGGATTTTTTACATATTCTTTCAGAGCTTCATCCATACTTTTCCCCAGTGTCAGCCGTGGATCAAAAGAGGATCTCGGCTCCTGAAAAATCATTTTCATATCTCGATAGACTTCTCGTAAATCTTTTCCACGAAGACAAGTCATATTTCTACCATTCAATGAAACACTTCCCTGATTTGGTTTCACAAGATGTGTTATTACCCGGGCCAGAGTCGATTTGCCCGAACCACTCTCACCGATGAGAGCCACGCACTCGCCTTTATTCACAGTGAGGGAAACATGATCCAGTGCTTTAAATAAATGGCCATCTTTTTCACGGAAAGTTTTTGATATATCTTTCACTTCCAGCAATGTTTCCATGCTCATCTCCAATCCATCTTTTTTATTAGGGTAGTAAATAATGAAAGCTTTTCTTTCACATTAATTCCGCATATGACCTGCTATTCAAAATATCTCATACAGCATTATTAAAATGTTTCAGACGATTTCTGTAATGATTTTATTTCCGTATTGGAAATTTGATTTTCAAATTTAGAAATCATGCCATGTGATCAACTTATCTTAATCTTAGGTACTGCGTCAAGTAAGGCTTTCGTATAAGCATGAGAAGGATGCACAAGTACCTCTTCTTTCGGGCCTTGCTCAAGGATTTCGCCTTTATACATAACAGCTATCTGATCAGCCATTTTTGCTGCGATACCTATGTTGTGCGTCACCATGAGCATGCTCACTTTTTTCTCTGTGCGAAGTCTTATCAGTTCATCTATCACCTGGGATTGGGTTGTTACATCAAGGGCACTGGTAGGTTCATCCAGAAGAAGAAGGGATGGTTTTAGTATCATGGCCATGGCAATGGCTATCCTTTGGTTCATACCGCCGGATATTTGGCAAGGGCTAAGATCAAGAATTCTTTCCGGATCTTTAAAATCCATGGATTCAAGGCTTAAAGCTGCCATTTCCCGGGCTTCTTTTTTTGTAATACTTTTATCATGTGCATGAAGGACGTCATAGAATTGCTTATGGATTTTTCGAATAGGACTCAGGGACGATCCCGGTTCCTGAAAGACCAGTCCGATTTCATTTCCCAGAAGGCTCAATCTTTCCTTATCCGTCATGTCTTTAAGAGATTTTTCACGGAAATAAATGTCACCCTCTGTTATATTGAGATTACCTGACAGTTGAGATATGGACTTAAGCAGAGTGCTTTTTCCTGAGCCACTCTCACCGATAAGGCAGGTAATCTTACCTTCCTGAAGTGTCAGATTGACATTCTTCAAAACGTAACTTTGACTGCCTTCATAGCCGGCTGACACTCCCTCAAATCTAAGTAATTCCTTCTCTTCCACGCGATCTAATCCTTTTTCAAGAAAATATACGTTTTTAACATCGTACTCTCAGCAGGGGTACAGTTCCACGCAACATGCTGCGTTTGCTGCTCCTCGCGGCGCTTATGTGCTCCAGCTGCTGTGCAGGAGTGCTATGGGTCTGCTTGTACGTATTAAACTACTATACTTTTTTGCCCTCACTTCACACATGTCTGCCAGGTGATGTGATAGTAGTCCACCGGGGACTGAGCCAGGCCCTCCACCGTATCCTTCATTGCGATGTACATATTAAGATGGAAAATATTGCAATAGGC
>CAVDGK010000199.1:0-3836 GCA_963607995.1 Oscillospiraceae bacterium
TTTTATTGCTCCGACGAATACCGCAATAATAGCAATCATTTTTACAATAATTGGTAAATTCGATAAGGCCTCGTAAATAAACTTCATTGCCGTAAATCTCATGACGCACTTCCCTGGCTGCTGCATAAAGATAATTTTCTCCATCTTCATCTAACTCTTCCAACAGCTTTAAAAGTTCCTCATCTGAAAGATTCCTATCTTTCTTCAAGGTATCAATTCGGCTTTTTGTGCCTCCATCAATCATGTATATCCTCCAATTGGGATGAAAGGTCAGGAAACATTGCCGTGCTCCTCTTCAATATGCCTTTCATATAGGCAATGGCCATGCCATAGTTTGTAATGGGAATCTGCTGTTTTTTTGCACTTTCTTTGCGATAAACCATTTCCCGTTCATTCAGCATACAACCGCCGCAATGAACAATGAGGCTATATTGGCTTAAGTCCTCCGGAAAGGATTTTCCTGATGATGTCTCAATGATCAGTTGCTTTCCTGTATATTCTTTAAGCCATCTTGGAAGTTTCACCGTTCCGATATCATCGCACTGGCGGTGATGCGTACAGCCTTCTGAGATCAAAACCTTGTCCCCATCTTTTAATTTGTCAATGGCTGCAGCATTACGGATAGCCTCTATCGCCACCCCCTTCTTTCGGGCCATAATAATTGAAAAAGAAGTCAGGGGAATATCGTCCGGCACTATCTTTGCCACGCTTTCAAATACCTGGCTGTCTGTAATAACAACGGCAGGCTTTTCCTTCATTTTTTCTAAAGCATCGCCGAGTCTGTCCTCTTTAACGCAGATAATCTCACCATCGTTATCCAGCACATCCCGCATAACCTGCTGCTGCGGAAGGATAAGCCGGCCTTTTGGTGCTGCCTTGTCGATAGGAATAACCAACACAGCCATATCTCCCGGCTTGATCAGATCATCGATGAGGTGCATTTTATTATCATCCGGCTTTACCAAATGGCCTATTTTCTCTTTTAATTCGAAAATATTTTTTCCAGTACGGGCACTGACCATTAAGGAATTTTCCGGACATTCTTCCTTACCTGTCATAAGATCGGCTTTATTCAAAGCCACGATATAGGGTACGTCTTTATCTTTGAAAATATCGATCAGCTGTTCATCTGAAGTCTTCAATCCTTCTGTTCCATCCACCACAAGAACAGCCACGTCTGTACGGTTCAAAACCTCATAAGTCTTCTTTACACGCTTCTCTCCCAGTTCTCCTTCATCATCAAAACCAGGGGTGTCGATGATGACCACAGGTCCCAAAGGCAAAAGCTCCATAGATTTTGAAACAGGATCTGTGGTGGTTCCCCGGACATTTGATACAACAGAAAGTTCCTGACCGGTCACAGCATTAACAAGACTTGATTTTCCGGCATTTCTTCTCCCGAAAAATCCAATATGAAGGCGGTCACTTGTGGGGGTATCATTTAAACTCATACGCATCCTCCTTTGTTAAACATCCAGCTCCCATAAATTTCGCATCGAAGAACGAAAGCTTCGTCCTGAAAAAGCCATATGGGGCAAACCATAAAACTGTACATTCTCTGGACAGCACTTTCTATACATAGGATCTCCAATAACGATTTTGGCTTTACATACCGCCTTTTCCAATTCTTCTTCTCCATTAATAAACATATCTTCTGATGAAAGCAGCTGTGCATCAGCTTCCAACGGGCAAAGAATCCGAAAGCCTTTTGCATATTTCTCAGCTATGGCATTACCTAACGAGCCAAGACTGACTGGTTCCCCGATAAGCACAATTTCTATTTCACCTTTTCTTCGCTCCTTGCATGGCATTTGGTTTTCGCCTCTTTGGACGGCTCTTTCAAGAGCATTTTTTAATCGATTCTCATCCCCTTTTATAGGAAGACCTGTAACGAAAGGTGTCCCGAATCTTTTTTTAAGCTCTTGGGCAGCTTTAAGAGCTGTTGCCGATACCACTAAATTAACTTCTGCATTGACCGCAATTTCTATTTCCGAAAGATCTGACCCCATAGTCCAGGAGGATAGGACTGAATATCCACAGGATTCAAAATATTTCCGAAGGGATTCCCCACTTCCTTCTGCAGCAAAATCTAACGGTGTCAGGCCTAAAATATTGATACTGTTTTTAATTGCAGCTCCCTTTTTCTGCGCATATCTTTCCGCCAGAATTTTAAAGGCTTCTCCGGCCCCGGCTACATAATCATGCATGCCATTGGTTGGAACAAAAAAACTGTCGATACCTGTTCTCTCTTTAAGCAGCCGTGCTATGGCCGGAAAATCCGTTCCGTTCATAAAAGGCACAGGCGAACTGACCAGAGCAATAAATTTCGGTTTAAGACTTTCAGCCGTTTCTACAATTTCATCTATTAATTTTTCATCTGCCCCTAATATGGCATCCATTTCCGAAAGACCTGAAATAAAGATCATGCTATCCTCATCATACCAACGGCATTCATCATGAGTATTATACGTAGAATTACAGCCGGAAGGATCATGGATCACCACCATACCGCCTAATTCATACAAGGCAGAACAAACCCCTGAAACATCACCTGCATAACATGGAAGATATCGATAAGCCCTTCTCATATAAGACTTTTGCACCCTAAACCCTTTCGCGGAACCAGATCTTTTGTATCCTTCTTATTTTCCAAAGCTTCTATCATCATACCGGCCAGATGACAGATGCCATCATATCCCCATAAGCCGCCACCCTCTACCATATTAACAAACCATGGGGTATTTTCTTCCCAGGCTGCCATTTGACCGAGAGCCAGAACATTTTTTTCACTCCCTCTTGGAAGCATTCGTCTTTCCGGCTGGGTTGTGGCACAGATAAGAAGGTTCTGAGCATGCTCACGAAGGTAGTTAAAATCTTCCATTTCCTCACCGCTAACGGCATCAAGATAGACCTTTGTCACATGAAAACCATGCTCAAGAAGAAGTCTTGCAAGTCCTAAAGGCCGTGAATGAAAAGTATAATCAATGACAATGCTCTTTCCATCAGCTGCTTTCTTTGCAGCATCCAGTGCCTCATCGCAAAGCACTTCTTCTTGATTGCAATCCAGTTTTTCCAGCCCAAGCAGAGTCGAAAGCTCAATTTCCATCCGCTCAATTTCCTTATAAGAAAAACTTCCAGGAAGATAGATATGCCGGCGGGAAAGCCTTTTAGCTGTCTCTTCAGCTCCATAACGGGCCCTGGGAAAAGTGGATAATATCACTTCAGCCTGACCCATCTGAAGATATTCATCAAATGTTTTGCAGTCCTGAATTTCCAAAAGCTTCCATCCATTTTTTGTAAACATCCTGCGAAGGTCTGCATTTTCATCAAGAGAAAAATCACTTCCCAGAATAACTACTATCTTCTCTATAACTCCACTTTGCGGGAGGAGATCAAACATGTTTTTCCGCAGTCTCTGATCCGGCGTCAAACCTTCTTTCTGAGTGATGGGTTCCATAAAGCAGCGGAGGAAATGAACAGTAGGAAAACTCTTTTCCAAATTGTGGTAAATGTAATCAAGGTCACAACCGAGGAATCGATGGGTGCATACGGTAAATACCATAACGGCTGGCGGAAGTTTTGGCATTTTGTTCAGAACATCCTTTACGCCTTCCAGTGTTACATCTTCCACACTGCCGTTCATCAGATCATCTTCTTCAAGGAGAACCATGGAAAAACGTTCGGAGGCTCCCATTTCTGCTGCTGTCAGAACCACACCTCTCATGCAGTTAATACCGCAAACGTAAATCTGATGAGCTTCCGGCAGAAGCATTCCCACATGTACAATATTCCATACGCCGTGGGAAGGAGGATTAAACTCAGGATGGTGTTTAAAG
>CAVDGK010000200.1:0-3830 GCA_963607995.1 Oscillospiraceae bacterium
ATCCTTAACTTCAAGTCCCGGTACCAGGGTTGATGGAGCAATGGCATTACGGAGACAGAATATACCATCGACCAAAAGCTCCTCTCCGCTCCTTAAGGTAAGGGAGCTTACCCTCCCTTCCCCATTGATCTTCACCGGCATGTCCTTTGAAAGGATAATATTTTTCCCTTCCACCTGGCTTTCTTTAAATGTAGGGAAATAATAAACCTTTTCTGCCAGTTCCGAGAGATATTTCACCTCATGCTCATATTTGGGATCATTGGTGATCACGGCAATCTTTTTTCCTTTATAAAGCATGCCATCGCAGGTAGCACAGTAGCTGACCCCTCGCCCCAACAGAGCTTCTTCTCCTTCCAAAAGCTTTGTTGCCATGACTCCCATAGTCAGGATCAGTGTTTTGGCTTCGTACATTTCATTATCTGCCAGAACCATGAAGGATGAACCCATGGCCATGACATTCGTTACCGTCTTTTCAGT
This sequence comes from Oscillospiraceae bacterium, assembly GCA_963607995.1. Classification (GTDB taxonomy): domain Bacteria; phylum Bacillota; class Clostridia; order Lachnospirales; family Lachnospiraceae; genus Chordicoccus. Next base: position 478 of record CAVDGK010000200.1, read on the forward strand.
AATGGAAAAACCGGCCGATTTTATGTGATCTTCAAAATGCCGGGCCATTTCTTCACCGCTTATTTCCGGAAATCCCGGATAATTTGTAATCTTTTCGGCCCGTCTTACTTTTTCACTTAATCTCTTCGAACCGAACCAGATGAAATTCTTCTTATATACATTGAGATTTAAAGCCGCTGACAAGCCTGCCGGGCCGCTGCCTACAATAATGCAATCGTACATCGTTTCTCCTCCACTTTTAATGCGCTTTTATTTGGAGTTTCAGGTTTTCAAAACATAGTTAACGCTTTTTTGAGTATTACTGTATCTACCAAATTCTGAGAATATATTTTTCAAAAGAAATTGTCAATGATAATCCTTATATCCATGTACTTTCACATAAGCGGTCACATAAAACATTCCTTGCGGTTTTCCGGCATTGCCATACCTTCACCGAATGCCACCCAAACATAGACTTTCGGTTTATTATCCGCAAAACAAAGAATTTCGCTTTCGACATATGTCTTCTTCGTGCAAGTGCGCATTCTCGCGGAGCGTTTTATCGTATAGGAACGGAGTTTCCTATACGATAAAAAAACGACCTCCAATTATTAGATTTTTTATCTAACTTTTGGAGGTCGGTTCATCAATCGAATCAGTTGAGCGATTATTTTTTTCAGGTTGTTTTCTGTAAGTTATTTCGCCATCCGTTTAAAGAATTTGATGATTTCATTCAAAATAACCACACTGATGGCTGTTGCAAACATCTTGCCCCAAAGAGCAATGGGAAGGGCTACCGTTTCAAAGACAGCTGCGCCAAACTGGGAAATAATGATCTGGAGAATGAGTACCAGAAGGAAAACACCCAGCATCAGCTTATTCCGCAGCAGATTTTTGAACATAGGCGTGTCATCCAGTTCGCGGCAATTAAAAGCATTGAAAAGCTGGAAGAGAACAAAGAGGGTAAAGAGAACTGTAGCCTCCTGCTCCTTCGTTGCCCCAAGGAAGTTGGTGAAATGCTGCAGCATGAAGATCACTGAAATATAGATACCATTTAAGAAAATCCGCACCAGCATACCTTTGGAAATAATGCTTTCGTTTCTCTTTGTCGGTTTCCGCTTCAGGAGATCATCACGAATCGGTTCAAGACCCAGTGTCAGGGCTGGCGGTCCATCCATGATAATATTGATCCACAGAAGTTCCAGAGCCGTAAATGGAGCCTTGAAGCCTGCCAGAATAGAGGCAATAACAACGACAACAGAAGACACGTTAACGGTGAGCTGGAACTGAATAAACCGCTTGAAGTTCTCATAGATACCGCGGCCCCACTGAACGGCCTTGATGATCGTGGAAAAGGAATCGTCCAGCAGTACCATGTCGCTGGCTTCCTTCGTAACATCAGTTCCGGCGATACCCATGGCAATACCCACATCGGCATTTTTTATAGCCGGTGCATCGTTGATACCATCACCGGTAACAGCCACCACATTTTTTTCTTCCTTGAGAAGCTTAACCACCCGCATCTTGATAAGAGGTGTACTTCTGGCAATAACCTGAATCTTCTTCAGGGCTGCCTTCAGTTCATCATCAGACATCTTCTCAATATCAGCGGCTTCTACCGCGATATGATCATCATCCAGCATGTGGAGTTCATTAGCAATAGCCCTGGCAGTACGGATATTATCACCGGTCAGCATCTTCACTTCGATACCGGCACTGCGGCAGCGTCCAATGGCTTCATAAACATCCGGACTTAAAGGATCGGAAATAACCACGAAACCATCATAGATAAGATCCTTTTCGACTTCCTGCTGGGGCTCATCATTAAAGCTTGCAAGTTCCTTATGGGCAAAGGCCAGAAGACGACCGGCTTTACTCTGGAACTCTTCCATCAGCTTAAAGTTCTCAATCTTCTCCTCTTCGGAAATATTACTGCAAAGAGAAAGGATTTTCTCCGGATTTCCCTTGGTATAAAGGATGAGTTTGCCATTTTCGCGAACAATGGTACTCATGTCTTTATTCTGCGATGAGAAGGGGAATACCCGCACCACATCGGCATCATGACGAAGTTTCTGATAATCCGTTCCGGCCTTGTGGGCAGCTACCAGAAGGGAGCATTCTGTAGGATTGCCGATGAAGGACCAGGTGCCATTTTCCTCCGTTACATTGGCATTGGAGTTAATACAGTAATTATGGAGAATAGCTGTGCTGGTGATTTCTTCCGGCTCGATGAGATGACCGTCTGTATAAACTTTCTGGACGGTCATTTTGTTTTCTGTCAGGGTACCTGTCTTATCGGAGCAAATAATATTGACGCAGCCGATGGTCTCACAGGCGATCATTTTCTTGACCAGGGCATTTTCCTTGGACATCTTGATAATATTAAGAGCCAGGGAAACAGCCACAATTGTCGGCAGACCTTCCGGAACAGCGGCCACAATCAAGACGATACTGGTAATAAAGGAATCGGAGATCGTATCCAAAGTAAGCTGTCCCTGCATGATAAACTGGACGATTTCAATGGCAAAGACGATAGCCGCTGCAGATGCACCCAGAATGGTGATCTGTTTGCCCAGCTTATCCAGTTTTTCCTGAAGCGGGGTTGTGGTCTTTTCGATGGATGAAAGTTCCTGGGCAATGAGACCGAATTCCGTATTATTTCCAACGCCTGTAACCACCATACGGCCGCTGCCGCTGGATACAAAGCATCCTGAATAAAGCATGTTGGCACGTTCTGCCACCGGCGTATCCTTTGTGGAAATAAAGGCGACATTCTTGGAAACCGGAAGGCTTTCGCCGGTCAAGGCTGATTCGTCAACTGTCAGGTCATTGCTGTCAAGCAGACGGCCATCGGCTACGATCTTATCGCCGGTTTCCACCATGATGATATCGCCTACGACGATTTCTCTCTGGGGAATGAGCTGTGGCTCGCCGTCACGAAGAACTTTGATCAGTGTATCTTCGTTAATGCGGTTTAGGGCCTCGAAGGCTTTGGCACTTTTTCCTTCCGTAATGACGGTAATGACAACAGAGAGGGCGATGGCTGCAAAGATGCCGACACATTCCAGAAAGTTATACTCACCGCCTGTGAAGTAGCGGGCAATATTGACTGCCAGTGTAATAATGGCGGCAAAAATGAGCATAACCAGCATAGGTTCGGTAGAGGCATCCCAAATCCTTCGAAGCAGGGATTCGTGAGCCTGGCTGGCAAATGAGTTGGAGCCATAGACTTTTCGGGATTCTTCTGCCTGCTGCGGAGTAAGACCTTTCTCTCTGTCGGTCCCGGTTTTGGAAAGAAGTTCGTCCTCAGACCATAAATAAGCTTCTTTCATTGTGAGTTTCTCCTCCTTAGGTGATACTTTTGTGAGTTGCTG
>CAVDGK010000201.1:0-3793 GCA_963607995.1 Oscillospiraceae bacterium
GAATATGTCTATCCTGACTGTTATTAGTGCTTTCACTGTTATCGCCAGATTCCAGGCAGCTAACTCAACAGCCGGTACAAACTACGAAATGGATGCTATTTCAGCCTGCGTTGTTGGCGGTGTATCTGCTTACGGCGGTTCTGGTTCTGTCTTCGGTATGGTTATCGGTGCTACCCTGATCGGTGTTATTAACCTGGGCATGAGCCTTATGGGTATCGATGCTAACTGGCAGAAGGTTATCAAAGGTGTGGTTCTTCTGGCAGCCGTTGTCTTCGAAATCTTAAACAACAACGATAAGATCAAAGACTAATTAAAAAATTCATATGCATTAAACTAAAACGGAAAATCCAATTTGCGGATTTTCCGTTTTTTTTAAACGACAAACGTGATGAAAGGCTGACTGGCGGTAGAAAATACTGACAGTTATTTTTATGAGACAAAATTAAAAGGACGATAGTACAGAGTGCTATTGTCCTCTTTTTAAAAGTCACGGTTTAAGTATTTCTGTGCCCAGGTGTTGTCATATTTCTTTTGGATGGTGTCAGCTGATATGGGAAGAGTGGAAAGCTTTGGTTTGTCAGTTGCTTTTTTATATTCCATGGCCGTGCAGTGAAGGACTTTTTCAAACATCTGATTCATGTAACGAGTGCTGGAAAAACCGGATTCAAGGCAAATATCCAAAAGCTTTAGATCTGTTTTCTGCATAAGTGTCAGAGCATGACGAAAGCGGAGATTGGACAGGTATTCCTGGAAGGACATGCCCAGCATTTTCTGAATAAAATGAGAAATATGATATTCCGTGACATTTTCGGTTTTTGCCAGTTCTGCCAGGGAAATATGTTCCGTATAGTGCTGATTGATGTAATCAATGAGCCGGTTAAGCCGCTTGGTATTGCGGTAGGCAGAGACAGATTCTTTCTCTGAAGCAATGCGGCAGGGCAGGAGGGATGTCAGTTCATATATCAGTTCCAACATTAGGCCGGAACTTAAAAGGGCATGGAAAGGCACCTCATCAAAATAATGAATGGCACATCGCTTGAATAATTCCTGCAGGGACTTTGAATCAGAAGAGGCAGGAATGATCATTTCTTCAAAGACGAGATATTCAAGAGCGTAATCCACCTGACGGTAAAATTCAGCATGAATCTGGGCAGCCAGAATGCGGTTTTTTTCTTTGGAAGACAGGGAGTGAACCTGATGCCGGTTGATGATATAGATATCACCGGCTTTCAGCTTGAACGATTGCTGTTCAAGAAAGAGAGTAACGGATCCTTCCATGATCATGCCGATTTCAAAATCATTATGGCCGTGGGGCGGTCGGGACATGACCTCTACCAGGAAAACCTCCATGGAGTTCATTTTTGTATGCTGAACGATCTCAATCTCTTTTGGAATACCCATAGATACCTCTGAATATTAGTCTCAATATAAAGTCTAACGAAGTATTGCGATTAGCAATAATAGCTATATAGCAAATAACCTCAGCTTTGCGTGACAGGTGTGCTGACAGATGGTAAAACAATTATCAATCAGCAAGAATAAGAATCTGGTAATTATTATAGAATGATATAGCAAAATAGCCAACAAAAAATCGCAAGATTGTCATTTTTGAAGATCTTCCCTTTGATATAACTATTTTAAACAAGACGGAGAAGTGGTTTTGAAAAAAGAAAGTCAAAATGCACAAAACCATGGAGCAAAAAGAAAGGTAAGGAAAAGAAAAATGGCAGAATTTAAATTTTCAGTAGGACCCTGGAACGTACATGAAGGTGCTGATTCTTATGGACCGGCAACAAGAAAGACTATTCCTATCGAAGAGAAATTCAAAAGATTCGCTGAACTTGGTTTTTCAGCTGTTCAGTTCCATGACGATGATGCCGTTCCCAATATTAATGACTATACAGAAGAAGAGATTAAAGAGAAAGCAAGAGAGCTGAAAAAGACTCTGGATAAATATAATCTGAAGGCTGAATTTGTAGCTCCCCGCCTCTGGATGGATCCGCATACCATCGATGGCGGTTTCATGAGCACGTCTGCTGAAGATCGTGAATATGCTATGTGGAGAGCGTACAGATCCATTGATATCGCCAATGAACTTGGCTGCGATATGATCGTTCTGTGGCTGGCAAGAGAAGGTACCCTTTGTGCTGAATCCAAATCACCGGTATGGGCTACCAAGATGCTTATTGAAGCTGTTAATAAAATGCTGGAATATGATCCGAAGATTCGTGTCTGCATCGAGCCGAAACCCAATGAACCTATTGACAGAAGTATCTGCGGTACCATGGGCCACGTTATGGCTATCTCAGCTGCCACCATTGACCCGTCCCGTGTAGGCGGCAACCTGGAAAGCGCTCATGCTACTTTAGCCGGCCTTGATGCTGCTCATGAAATTGGCTTCGCTCTGGCTATGGGTAAACTTATGACCGTTCATCTTAATGACCAGAATGGTATCCGTTATGATCAGGATAAGTCCTTCGGTGTTGAAAACCTTCGCGCAGCCTTTAACCAGGTTAAGGTTCTTAAAGAAAATGGTTATGGCGAACATGGTGAGTATGTTGGCCTTGATGTTAAGGCTATGCGAACAACTTCCGATGAAGACAGCTTCAAACATTTGGAAAACAGCCTTAAGATTTTCAAAGCTCTGGAAGCTAAAGTTGATCGTTTCGATTATGATTTCCAGAAAAAGTGTGTTGAAAACAGAGATTTCGAAGGACTTGAAATGTATGTCATGAACCTTCTTATGGGAGTTGACTAATATGAAGAAAAAAGTCATTGCAGCAGGTCATATCTGTCTGGACATTACACCTGTTTTTCCGGAAGGAAAGATGGAAAGAGTGGACCAGATTCTAAGTCCCGGCAAGCTTATTGAAATGGGTAATGCTGATGTTCATACAGGCGGCAGTGTTGCCAATACAGGCCTTGCCATGAAAATCCTGGGCAATGATGTTTCTTTAATGGGGAAAACTGGCAATGATGCTTTTGGACAGATGATCCGGAATATTCTTGATGAATATAAGGCCGGCGAGGGACTGATTGTGGATGAAAAATCATCCACCAGCTACTCAGTGGTGCTGGCTATTCCCGGCATCGATCGCATTTTTCTTCATCATCCGGGAGCGAATGCCACATTCACCGCAGCAGATATTGATTTTAATAAGATTCGTGAGGCGACCCTCTTTCATTTTGGATATCCCACGCTGATGCAGGCCATGTATGCCGATGGGGGTGAAACTCTGGCGGAACTTATGAGAAAAGTTCAGGAAGCCGGAGCAGCCACATCCCTTGATCTGGCTGCAGTGGATGCATCTTCCCCGGCAGGACGTGCAGACTGGGCAGGTATACTTGGAAAGACGCTTCCATATGTCGACTTCTTTGTACCCAGCATTGAAGAATTATGCTTTATGCTGGATCGGGAAAAGTTTAATGAACTTCAAAGACGGGCTGAAGGGGGAGATATTACAGACATTCTGGACGTTGAAGATGATGTAAAACCTCTTGCAGAAAAATGCATGGTTCTTGGATGCAAAGTTCTCCTTCTTAAATGCGGTGCCAAAGGCATGTACCTTCATACCTCATCTGAGGATGTTCTGGCTAAGATTAGTTCAAGGGTCGAATTGGATGCAAAAGTCTGGGCTGATCAGGCGATTTTTGAGAGAAGTTATGTGCCGGAAAAGATTCTTTCCGGAACCGGAGCCGGCGATACCAGTATTGCGGCTTTCCTGACAGCTATTTTGCAGGGAGAAGGACCTTCTATGTGTCTTCATCTGGCAGCAGCAGAGGGGGCCAGCTG
>CAVDGK010000202.1:0-3757 GCA_963607995.1 Oscillospiraceae bacterium
CATTATGATGATGAGCAGTTTGATGGTGATAGAGAAAGTTTGCTCGATGAGTTGCCGGCTAATGGTATAAAAAGGGTTGTGGATGTGGCAGCATCGGCGGATTCGCTGGCGAGGGTGCTGGAGATTGCCCGTACTCATGATTTTGTTTACGCAGCGCTGGGGCTTCACCCGGATGAGGTGGGAGACCTGAGTGCTGAGGTTTTCCATTTCATGGAGGAGAATCTTTCGGATCCGAAGGTGGTGGCTGTCGGAGAGATCGGACTTGATTACTATTGGAATAAAGAGGCGAAGGCGGTTCAGGAGGCAGCTTTCCGCCGTCAGATTGAACTGGCTCTTAAGCATAAAATGCCCATCAACGTTCATTCCCGGGAGGCAGCGGATGATACGCTGCGCATTATTAAGGATTACTACGGAAAAGGTGATGTTGAAAATCCGGGAATCATTCACTGCTTCTCTTATTCAGTAGAAATGGCTGAGATTTACGTGAAAATGGGCTTCGTGCTTGGCATTGGCGGCGTAGTGACGTACAAGAATGGCCGGAAGCTGAAAGAGGTAGTGGAAAGAATCCCTCTTGATAAGCTGGTGCTGGAGACGGATTGTCCTTATTTATCACCGGTGCCGAATCGGGGGAAACGCAATTCTTCTTTAAATCTTCCTTATGTGGTAAGGGAGATTGCGGCACTTAAAGGTGTAAGTGAAGAGGAAGTTGAGCAGAAAACCTGGGAAAATGCATGCCGGGTGTATGGCTTGGATTAAAGTGGATAAAATTTCTTACGCCGATAAGATACTAAATACAAACATCTTTGACGGGTTTTTAGATAGAAATGCGTGAACTGTGGATTGAATTAAGAACCATAAAAAGCGATTATCTTGGATTAAACTGAAATCTGAATGGGTTATATTTTGAGCAGGAAGGCAGTTGTAAGAAAGATAAAAATGTATTAAAGACCTGGCTGTGGTGGTCTTAAAAACCACAGCATTTTTGCACGGGACAGACGAAGGCTGAAGAAGTTAACGCGGTTCGGGTTCATGTTACAATCGGGTTAAAGGCTACGCACGGCTGCGGATGTGTCTGCTGACGCAGACCGAAATCTGGCAAGAAAACTTGCGCGAGCTTTCACAGGCCGGCTGTTTATGTCGCGGCAGAGAGGGGCTTAGCCCCATTTTAGGAGGAGAGAATGTCAGAAAATTCAACAAATGGGAGCCGTGAAAATTTCGGCTCACGCCTTGGTTTCATCCTGGTTTCGGCTGGCTGTGCCATCGGCATCGGAAATGTGTGGAAGTTTCCGTATCTGTGCGGTAAATACGGCGGTGCAGCTTTCATTTTAATCTATCTGGTTTTCCTGGTTATTTTGGGAATTCCGGTTATGGTCTGCGAGTTTTCCATTGGACGCCGTGCTCAGAGAAGTGCTGCTAAGGCCTTCGATGTGCTGGAACCTAAGGGAACAAAATGGCATCATTTGAAATATATCAGCATTATCGGCTGCTACATGCTGATGATGTTCTATACCACTGTAACGGGCTGGTTTTTGTATTATTGTTTCCGTCATATCCGGGGTGACTTTGTGGGAGCTTCCACGGAAACTATTTCCACGGAATTTTCAAACATGCTGGGTGATACGCCGAATATGGTATTCTGGACCATTTTGGTGTGCATTATCGGTTTTGCTATTTGCTATTTTGGCGTGCAGAATGGCGTGGAGAGAATTACCAAGGTCATGATGATCGCCTTGCTTCTCCTTATGATCGTTCTTGCTGTGCATTCTGTCTTCCTGGAGGGAGCCGGCGAGGGCATTGAATTCTATCTGGTGCCGAATTTCCAGAATATCGTTGATCAGGGCGTGGGAACGGTTATTTTCGCGGCCATGAGTCAGGCTTTCTTTACTCTGTCCATCGGTATTGGCGCCATGATGATCTTTGGCAGTTATTTAAAGAAAGATCGGAGTCTTGCAGGGGAAGCCGTAACGGTTACAATCCTGGATACTTTCGTGGCTTTGATGGCTGGCTTTATCATTATCCCGGCCTGCTTTGCTTACGGTATTGAACCCAATGCCGGTCCCAGCCTTATTTTCCTGACTATCCCGAATATTTTTTCACAGATGCCGGGAGGCCGTATCTGGGGTGCATTGTTCTTTGTATTCCTGAGTTTTGCGGCACTTTCCACGGTTATTGCTGTTTTTGAAAATATTCAGACATTCTCCTGCGAGCTTTTTGGATGGAGCCGCAAAAAGAGTGTCCTTGTCAGTGCCGTGCTGGTTATTATTCTCAGCATGCCCTGCACTTTTGGTTACAACATCTGGTCAGCTTTCCAGCCTCTTGGAGAAGGAACGGCTGTACTGGATCTTGAGGATTTTATTGTATCGAATAACCTTCTGCCCTTGGGAAGTCTTGCCTTTGTGCTTTTCTGTACAAAGAAAAATGGCTGGGGCTGGAATGGTTTTATCGAGGAGACCAACAGCGGCAAGGGAATGAAACTGCCCTCCGGCCTTAAAGGATATATGAGTTATATTCTGCCGATCATTGTGGTGGTGATCTACCTGAAGGGATATTGGGACTTTTTCTCAGCTCAGGGCGGGATGACTCGAATCTGCTGGATGGTGGTGGCCTGTGCCATTCTGGCGTTTATCTTTGCCTGTGCGCTGTATAAGCCGAAGAAGAAAGCATGATAAAAAAATAAAGGCTGCATAGCTGAGCATAGATCACATTAGGGAAAGAGAATGAAATGAGGATTGGGATGCATATCCCGGTCTGAGAAAATTCTATAATGTGTTAAACAAGCGGCGGGAAGCCGCTCTTTAAGAAAAGAGGTACAAAAAAATGGATTACAAGAGATTTGACAAGAAAATTGTTGCCCGCATCGATAAAGGTGAGGACATTCTTGAGCAGCTGGAAGTTATTTCCAAGAAGGAGAATATCAAGCTGGCCAGCGTATCAGCTTTAGGGGCCACCAATGATATTACCGTAGGGGTCTTCCATACGGCTGAGAAGAAATATTATGCCAATCATTTTACCGGGGACATGGAAATCGTCTCCCTTACCGGTACTGTCAGCACCATGAATGGTGAATATTATGCACATCTTCATATGAGCGCCGGCGATACAGAAGGCCACGTGGTAGGCGGCCATTTGAATCGGGCTATTATCAGCGCTACCTGCGAAATGGTGATTGACATCATCGATGGCCAGGTGGATAGAGAGAAGAATGAAGAGGTAGGACTTAATACCTTTAAGTTTGAGTGAAAAATATAATTCCCGTTGATTTATTCATTTGAATATGTCTTGCTGTCATTTAAATACCTTGCAGACTGGATTTTTGCAAAAGAGGATGATTTGAAAGATAAGAGAAGGAAAATCCTTGATGCAAAAAAATATTGATAGATCTGCAGGAATAAGGTGACTATTTGATGGTTCATCAAAGCGTATTTTAGAAAATCACAAAGAAAGAGAGGCTACGAAAACTCGCAGCCTCTTTTTTGGCACTTTGCAGTCTTTTAACTTAATCCGTTCATTTTTTTATATACATCGCCGCGATTTCCGGCTAATTTTGTTTCAATGACAATAATCTTTCCGTTGATAACGGTATATACGATGCGATATCCTCCGAGTCTGATCCGAAAATAGTTGTTATGCTTACCCTTAATTCGTTTTACATCTACTTTTTCCGGATGTTCGCCTAACAGTAATTCATGAATCGCATCTTCATACTGGCTTCGTACATCTTCGTGCAATTTCAGAAATTTTTCTGCTGCTTTTGTAT
>CAVDGK010000203.1:0-3755 GCA_963607995.1 Oscillospiraceae bacterium
TCTGTACTTTCAGATTCAGTAATTATTTCTGTCTGTTCCTGTACCGAAGCTGTATCCATGAACTTTTCAGGATCATCGATCTGAGGCAGATCTTCGGTCTTAAAATCTTTGTGTTCTAAATCTTCCTCTACTGTCTCATCAAATGCATCAGCCGTTTTGGCTTCTGGTTCTATATCTGTAAAAGTATCATTTTCTTCCACAGCCGGCATTGGCTCATCTGGCAATGCGTTTCCTCTCAAAGAAGAAACTTCCGGAATTTCATCTGCTTCTGTTGTCTCATTGTCATAGGAAGATTCTTCTTTCAATGCAGCCGTTTTTGTTTTCGGCTCTTCATCTTCGTAATCATCCTCATCATCGTCGTCTTCATAACGCGAAGCTTTTTTCTCTTCCTTGCGACGTTTCTTTTCCGCTTTCTTAGCTTCCTTCCGAGCCTTCTTCTCAGCTTTTCGCTTTTCTTTCTCCGCTTTCTTTTCTTTACGACTCAGACGGTCATCTTCATCATCATCGTCGTCTTCTTCGTCTTCTTCATCGTCTTCGTCGTCTTCTTCGTCTTCTTCATCATACTTTGCAGCACGTTTTCTTTTGCGAAGTTCACGACGACTAAGTTTTTCCTCTTCCTCATCATCTTCGTCGTCATCGTCATCGTCATCATCGTCATCAGATGAATCCTTCTTCCAAAGTTCAGAAAGGATAAAGAAAATGATCATCAAAAGAACGCAAAGGGCAACGATAATAATGCCTTCCATGCTATGCATAGCCACCAGGATATAGCCGATAAAGGGGATCGTCAAAACAATCTTCGAAACATTATTTCTTAAAACAATCGTTTCCTCGGAAGCCGCACTATCTGTGGCACTGATTGCCTGGTACTGGCCCGTAGCTGCATCACCTGACTGTATCACGTAGGCATAAATCGATGAATCAGACTCCTTCAGGACTTTATCTCCCGTCTGAATTTCCGTTACATTAACTGAATTTGAATAGGTAATGGATCCCAACGGCAGGTTTGTATTAATACTTTGAGTATCGATGATAGTGGTAGTCACGCCAGCCAGTGGCGGAACAATGATAGCAACTGCTGATGCAATAGCCAGAATAATGAAAATATTAACAATGGCCTTTAATATCTTAGACATTGACTTACTCCTTTAATCTCAGGAACACATATGTATAAGTTCCCATTAAAATAAATTCAAAGATTATTTTAGCATCCTTAATGGTTTCTGTACATATTTTTTTCTCTCATGGTATGATGTTTGGGTAAAAGAGGTATTGCGACCCCAGTGGATTCTAAGGTCATAATTTCTCCTGCAGTCAGGCTTACGTCGGGGTTTTAGACCTTTTCACTCAGGTTTCATGTTATTATTATAAATGTAAATTTTCACCATATATAAGGAGCTTAAAATGAATAGTGAAATCAAAGTTATCGAAGATCTTTCCCTGAATGCATGGCCATCGCATCAGATGCAGATGTATGACGGCTGGATTCTCCGATTTTCATATTTTTATACTCATCGGACAAACTGTGTGGAACAGGTCGGAGCTTCTGTTATTCCGCTGGAGGAAAAACTCAATTATGCTGAGCATATTTATCAGCGCTGGCAAACCCCCTGCATCTACAAAATTTCTCCCATTACTGATCCGGCTATTGAAGAAGCCCTGATAAAAAGAGGGTATCACATCGAGCACGAAACCGATGTGATGATCGTGGACCTGAAAGCATTTCAAAGTGTTCCCCACAAACAGATCACGTTAGAGAATACCGTGTCATACCGATGGCTCCAGGGACTTTTCAGTTTAAAAAATACGCAGAATATCATTCATCAGCGTATCGTACCATCTATGTACGATGCCATTCCTAAAGACGTCATTGCTGCTTCCATTATGGCCGATAATCATGTCATCGCCACCGGTCTTGGCATCCTTGATCGAGACTACATTGGCATTTATGCCATTCACGTCAAGGAAGAATATCGTCGCCATCATTATGCCCGTTCCCTCGTCTCTGCTCTTCTTTCCGAGGGCAAAAGACACGGAGCAAAAAAAGCCTACCTTCAGGTTGTCTCCGGTAACGAACCGGCAAAAGCATTATATAAGAGCCTGGGTTTCACGAAAATGTATGATTACCATTTCCGTGTTAAGGAGATATAAAGGATTCATACTGCACTGATTTTGATACCTACATAACTTTGAAATCACGTATCCTTTTTCAAAATTTTTGCTGCATTTTCGTATTATAGCCCAGACACATTGTTCAACTTCTGCCCCATAGAATCTCAAAGAGCGGTCACCCTTCACGGATAACCGCTCTATTTTTTAATCTACAACAACAATTGTACCGACATCTACCAGATCATAAAGTTCTCCGGCTTTGTCTACCGGCAGGTTGACGCATCCATGGGAGCCTTCCGTCTTGTAAAGCTCGCCGCCAAAATTAGTTCTCCAGCTTGCATCATGAAGACCAACAGTTTTGTTGAAAGGCATCCAGTAATCTACATGGGATTCCCATTCATAATTACCATCTTCATCTTCCGGTCCATGAAGCAGGTAATCAGATTTCTTTTCAAAGATAAAGAAGACACCTTTCGGAGTAGACAGTGTATTTTCCAGATCAATACCAGTCAGATCCGGATAAATGAACTGGGCTGCTTCTGTAGTCATATTGCTTAAATAGGTTCCTGTTACACAATCACAATCCCAGGTCAGTACATTATCCCGGTAATAGTAAACGTGCTGAGCCTCAATATCAACTTCCACATAAGTACCACCGTAGTCAACAGTAGAACTGTCATGGCGGGAGTAGATCGGTTCCCTGGTTTCTGAAACTCTGTTAATAAGATTATTATAGAGAGCATCAGCTTCAGCTTCCTGGTTCAGGGTCGTACCATACTCACTGGTATTCAGAGTCATTTCACCATTGTTGGTGGTTTTAAACTTCTTTGTGGAACTGATGTAATCCGTCAGCGTCGCCAGCTGCTGAACGAACTCGTTGATCTTCTGCTTCAGATATTCTGTATCGATATAATAATAACCGGTATCAGACTGAGCAATCCACTTGCTGATAATGTTGCGGTCAACAACTTCCTCGTTTGATTCCAGTGTATAGGTAACCGTCGTATCAAGGAAAGCATTCAGGTCATCAACCTGAGCATTCAGATCAGAATCGCTTGACAGAACAGACGGTGCATTATAAACCGTATCATAGTTGTTCAGGTCGATTTCCGTCTGCATATTGGTAATAGCATCTGATAAAACCGTAATAAGATTTTCCTCGTTCAGCTGAGTACCTTCAACTTCAGCAATGATTTCAAACCGGGTATCCTTCAGATTAATATAAGCATCTACCGGATCCACATCATTATCAGCCTGCATTTCCGGAAGAGCTTCAATGGTTGTTCTCAAGGTATCAGCATCAAAAGTGGTAGCTGTAGGAACGGCAATAACCTCATCATCACCAATATTCAAATCCCTAAAAAGCCATGAATAGCTGTTCTGAGCATCAAGTGCCTTCTGTACACTTCCATCGGACACATACTGATAGCCGATGCTGGCTGCATCCAGGGTTTCTGTTGTATCACCGCGGAAGGTAACAGTCAGTGTATATTCTTCCGTTTTAGCCTTAATGGCGGCTTCAACCTCTTCCACCGTTTTTCCCGAAACATCTTCTCCATTTATGTAGGTATTTTTCAGAAACTTGGTATTGTAGGTATTGGCAACAACCATATACCAGATCAACACAGCCATGACGACTACAA
>CAVDGK010000204.1:0-3716 GCA_963607995.1 Oscillospiraceae bacterium
GTGTAATAAAATTGGATGGAAAAATATTTACCAAGGTGTCCATAAAGGAAGTGGTTTCCTGGGTTTCATAGGACAGATCTGTGGTGGCAACTACCGGAAACATTCCCTTGAACAAATTACCGCCAATCAATCCGATGGTAATGGCAAAGGCGGTGGTACAAAGGTAATAAAGAACTGTTTTCACTCCGATGGAACCGACCTTCTTGATATCACTCATGGAAATAATACCGCACATGATGGAAAACAGCACGATTGGCACAACGATGAATTTTACCAAGTTAAGGAAAATCGTTCCAAATGGTTTAATGTAGGTTTCAGCAAAATCAGCATAATTCTGCAGTAAAAGGCCAGCGATAATGGCCAGGACCAATGCAATAAAGATCTGCATGGCCAGAGACATTTTTTTCTTTTCTTTCATAGAAAATCCCCTTTCTTTTTTTCTGACCTACAGGGAGTTACCTGTAGTCTCCCCTCAGGTCTATATGTGACAAAGTTTTTTATGCCGGAAATCCCATCGTCATTTCTAAGCATTAAAGTGTACGCATCCCCGCGGAGCATTTTTTCGTATAGGAACAAAATTTTCTATACAAAAAAAAGACATCGCAAAAAAAGCAATGTCTCCTTTGTCATCACCAATTCGATATTCTATCATAGGCTATCCTGTGATGCAATTAGATTTCATGTTTTCTTGACCTGAATTTCATATAAATACTAAGGGCGTCTCATCGAATCATGATATCCCCTTCTATAAGGCTGATAAGTCCACTTCATATAAGAAGCTTTCTGGCTTTTGCACATGATAGAACATAATCATATACCAGGGGAAATATTCAATGTTATCCGCTATAGAAATATTCCCTTTTAAAAAAATAAAAAAGAGCTGTCGCTTCTACGACAACCCTTTTGCAACATTTCCTATTTAAGTCAGGGAATCTCTCTTTGCAGAATAATATTCTTCTCCTGTGTCCCCATCCGTCACAGTAATCTCTGCGGAAGCTGCTCCATCGGAACTTTCACAGGAATACTGAATGTTCAGATTCATGAGCTCACTGCCATCCTTGCTATATACCACATGGAAACAATTTTCACCAGTTCTTTCAACCGAGGTCTCGATTCCATCAGCATCTAAGCCTTCGAAGGTCTTTGACAGGGAAAACTCGGAAGCGGACAAAACATCTCTGCCTTCCTTATCCTGCATGACATATTGCATGCCCATATAAAGAGCATCATCCTTTTCATAAAAGAACCATCCACGAACATCGTCCTGGTAAACTTCTGTCACCAGAAGAGCATCACACCCGGTTCCATTTTCACAGATTGCCACATGATCTTTAAAATCATGGATCTCTTCCTTAGATTCAGCGTGGATATGATAGCCTAGGCCTGCTGCAACGATAATTGCACAAACAACTACAGCAATCAATATTTTCTTCATGCTTTTCTCCTCTTTTCTCTTCCTATCGCATATGTAACTATTTTATAGGCAAGAAGGCAATCCGTCAAACAAAATAAAACTAGATTCCGAAGAAAACATCAAGTCCGTCCACAATTCCCTGGGCAATTTTCTCCTGAGTTTCCTGAGAATGATCTGATCCACGATCTCCTACCTCTACGTCCACCGAAGGAACCGTAGAATATGATGTCTGGGTTAAATCCATCTCCAGGCGTCCATCATCGAAAATTCCTACCCCTAGAGCACTTTCTCCCTGGACCAGGGACTGGCCCAGATGCTCATGTTCACTCCAATGAGAAGCCACTGGTTCCATGCTACGATAGCTATCATTCTCCGGTACGCCCATATAGAAGAAACCTTTATCACTTTCTGTAGAATCATAATGAAGAGCCAAATGACAATCCGCATTGTTATTGGCATATACCGTTCTTGCAATATTATCCAAATCACAGTCATCGGACTCTCGCAGCATAAGCACATCATAGCCCGCCGCCAACAGTTTCTCTTTCAAAATCAAGGCCAGTGAAAGGGTTGCCGATGCCTCCGTGCTGCCATCCAAAAAAGTGGTTCCACTGTTGGCACCGGTAGCTGTCGTTGCACCCGCTTCCGTGCTGCCTCCTGTTACCTTAGCCGTTCCATCCGGATGACAAAGGGTCTGAACCTGTTGAGCCGCTTTACTGCCATGACCAGCATTTACCGCCACAACATAACCATCTTCCTTTCGCACAGAAGAATCCGCGTGATAAAGGGTAACAGACTCCTGATGCACCTTGGAATTAGAGGCATAAGTCCAATTATCGCTCCAATATACCTGCTCACTTTCTGGAAGTTCCTCGGTAGGAGTAGGAGTGGGTGTCACTGTTGTATTGGCATCTTTCTTGGAAGCCTTCTGATCATCTGAGGATTTCTTCTCTGTATCCTCGCTGGCTGAAGTATCTTTCTTCTCCGTTTTCTGAGCCTTGGACTGATCTGCGTTTTCCTTGCTTTGCCTACTAGTCATATCCTGACTGGCGGTTTTCTCATTTCCTGTGTCGGCCTTCTTGTCAGATTTCTTATGCAAGAGGCAAGCAAGTCCCACACACAGGACCACCAGTACGATCACACCCAGGATACAGAGACGCTTTCTTCTTTGCTCCGGTCTCCTTTTTTTCTCTCTTCTCTTCTCCATTCTTTCTTTACCTATCTTTCTTTTTCATTTCCTTTTTGCTCATAGGTTCTTTCACTTATGATATATCTGGGGCGTTGTTTGGTTTCCATATAGATTTTGCCAATATATTCTCCCATAACTCCCATACATATGAGCTGAACACCTGATACAAAACAAACAATGCAGGTGGTACTGGCCCATCCACTTACCGTTTTTCCAAGCAGAGCCATAATAATTGCCCACAGGACTCCAATAAAGCTAATTCCGGCAACAAAAGCTCCAAAACCAGTTATCATATGCAAGGGCTTTATGGAAAGGCTGGTGATTCCATCAAAGGCCAGGGCCAGCATCTTGGACAAGGGATAATGGCTGTCTCCTGCCATTCGCTCATGGCGTTCATAGTATACGCAGGTACTTTTAAATCCTACTAAGGGAATCATTCCTCTCAGAAAGAGATTTACCTCTTTAAATTCTGCAAAAGCATCTAATACCTTGGCAGATATCAAGCGATAATCCGCATGGTTAAATACCACCTCTGCCCCCATAAAATTCAGGATTTTATAAAAAGCTTCTGCTGTATATTTCTTGAAAAATGTATCCGTATCTCGTTTACTTCGCACCCCATAGACCACTTCCGCTCCATCACGGTAGGCATCTACCATCTGTTCCATGGCTGCAATATCATCCTGACCATCGCAGTCGATGGAAATGGTGATATCGCATTGGCTTTTGGCCTCCATAAGTCCAGCCAGGACAGCATTTTGATGGCCTCTGTTTCTACTTTGACTGATTCCAATGATTTCCTCATGAGAAGAGGCTAATTGCCGAATCAGACTCCAGGTACCATCCTTGCTTCCATCATTAACAAATAGAATTCGGCTTTTCTCACTGATCTTTTTCTCATGAATTAAATGCTGCAGTTCTTCCAGAAAAAGCTCTGAGGTGATGGGGAGAACTTCCTTCTCGTTATAACAGGGAATTACAATATACAATGTAGGTTCCATCATGACTCCTCCTTAGGCATAGGCTTTTGCATTCGTATCTTCATAATACACGGAGAATATCAAGTCTCCATTTTCATCCTTGCCATTCTTTACTATGGCACCATCCTTATAT
>CAVDGK010000205.1:0-3711 GCA_963607995.1 Oscillospiraceae bacterium
GAGGCAACCGGAATACTATTAGGACTACCTTCACACAGACCGGCACCAAACCAGCCTCCTGCTCCGATTGCAAACAGTCCCTGTACAATTTGATAACCTGCTCCATCATAGACAGAGAAAGGATCCTTCCATGCAACAACACGCTTTCTTACATGTGAGAACATGAAATAAGCACCAACTGCTGCAACAGCCCCCACACCTAATCCGGCCAAGGTATATCCAGGTTTTCGAGTTGCTGCAAATACCATAACAAGATAGGCTACAAAGAACACCAGAGCGGTTCCCAGATCGGTGGATAAAACAAGAAGACCTACATGAATAGCCGCCACCACCGTTGTAATAGCCACTCGTTTGAAAGAAGTATCCCTCTGCAGCATACAGGCAATGAAAAAGACAAGTGTAATCTTAACCATTTCCGAGAACTGGAAAGAGACACCGCCAATAGAAATCGAAAGCTTTGCACCACCGCTGATAGTAGCTAAAGCCAAAACCCCAAGCAATGCTCCAATACCAAGAATCGCATAAAGCCACGTTAGCTTGGAAAGAACCCTCATTTTTCTAATGATAACAGGTACAATGAAGGCAATCACCATTGCTGCACTGGCGATCATAACCTGTTTCAAAGCTTCTTCCCGATCCAGTCGGCAAATCATTATAAAACCAACTGTCATCATCATCAGCATATTATTTACCAATAACTGCGAAGCCTTGGGGTAAATAACACGCCACAAAAGCATTGTTATAATAATAAAAGCCATCATAAGAAGGGATGTAATCACCACTTCTTTTTCTTGAAAATGAATAAACAAAATAGCGGTTGCAAAAACAAGCGTCGTAATTATAACCACCCTTTGTCTTGCCAGAGCTGATTTTTTCTTTTTCTCTGTTCTTCGTCTGAAATAGGTATAAGCTTCCAGACAATAAAGCAGAATAAGAACTAAAAAAAATATTTTCGATAATTGTGTAACTAAATTCAAAGTTCAGATCCTATTCTACACCCCGGACATAATGTCCACGTGTATGTTCACCTTTATCCTTTATTTTTTCACAGCTCTCAAGAGCTGTTTTGAATTCCTCACAGATTTTCCTTACAGCCTCAGGATCTTCATCCGTAAATGAAAGTCTGACAAACTGCGTTCCATTCCTTTTTATATCCTGTATATCCCGCAAAAGAGACAATGGAACACTGTTATAGATGACATTATAGCAGAAAGTACATTCGTTTTTTACCAAAAGTTTCCGTCTCGTCCGATCCTCCATATAAAGGAAAGATGGCCTTTGCGTACACTTTGATGTATTTTTCTGAACACATTGTGCTGATATCATAACCGGTATGCGCCCATAAACAACTATTTCATCAAAGTAACCTTTAATTTCTCTAAGTTCTCGGGAGCTTAATTCATAGGGTGCCGTTACACATGAAACCTTATTTTCCCTTAAAAATTCAGCAGCTTTCCGATTCCATGCATATAAAGAAGCATCGCATCTTATACTTTCACCTTTCCCCAGTTCTATAAAACAGGCAAATGTTTCAAGAGACCGGACCAGTACACCATCCATCCCCTCTTCCATAAATTCAAGTGCCTTGTTATGGGAGTTTTCACCAAAATTATGAAAATCACTGACCAGGCGATCCATGTAAGGCATAGCCCCATAAATTTTTTTCCCTTTTTTGTGAATTCGTTCAAACAGTTTCTGTCTTTCATTTTTTGAAAGTTCCATCAGCCTTTGAATGGGATGATAAATAAGATCGATTGCATCCGTGTTAATAATTTCCTCCAGCTGATTCATGTTCTCGCAGGAAACACTCATGTTTATTTTCTCTGTTTGAACTAAAGTCAATCTGTTTTTTTCGGAAGCGTATAGTTTTTTCTCTGATGGATCATTTTCCATCCTTAAATATTTCGAAAGTAATTGAGTCTTTAAATCATCAAAAGCTTTCCGGCGAAGGTTATTAATGGCACTGACAGGCAGAAAAATATGATCATCAGCTATGATTTTAAGATTATTAAATTCAAGGCCGCTGCCTCCGGTTTTATTCAGTTGTTCCTCGATACGTGAAACTGCCAATGGTCTGTTTTGGGCTGCCTCTACGACCTGACCTTCTGCAATAACTTTTTCCCCTTTATAATTAAGTATTAGTTTTAAAGGAAGTCCTTCTTTAACAATTGCCACTCCATCAATCAAAAGTGTGGACTGTTTATCAACATAAAGATGCTTCATTTCATCATAGACAGCTTCAGTATGATTACCCTCAAGGCGAACATCACGAAAAGCCATCATATCTTTTCCATTATGTTTCTTTAAATAGCCATCCGTAAAGCCTTCCCGATTATAAAGGTCAAATAAAAGCTGTCGGTCTTTTTCATCTACTTTGTAAGCAGTCGGATTTTTCTGATAGAGATCAAGATACTTGCGATAGACAGAGACAACACCAGCTGCGTAGGAAGGTTGCTTCATGCGTCCCTCTATTTTATAGGACACAACACCAGCGTCTACCAACTCCGGTATATGATCAAGAGTACATAGATCTTTTGGACTTAGAAGCCGCCCCTGCTTTCCATTAACCTGATAAGGAAGTCGGCATGGCTGGGCACATCTTCCTCTGTTTCCGGAGCGGCCGCCAATAACCGAGCTCATGAGGCATTGACCGGAATAGCAGTAACATAGCGCGCCGTGAATAAATGCCTCTACTTCAAGCCCGCTTTCATCATGAATCTTTTTCAACTCTTTAATGGTCATTTCTCGTGCAGGAACAACACGGGAGATTCCATATTTTTTTAATAAACGAGCTCCTTCAGGTCCGGAAACAGTCATCTGGGTACTGGCATGAAGCGGGAGATCCGGATAAGTTTCGTGTAGTGCTTTCATAGCACCAAAGTCCTGAACCAAAATACCATCCAGTCCCCTTATTACATAAGGGTAAACGAACTCCAGCATATCCTGAAGTTCATTTTCTTTAATCAAAGTATTCACTGTAAGGTAAATGCGAACACCATGAAGATGAGCATAATCGATTGCTTCAATCATCCCCTTCTCATCCGGATTATCCGCATAAGCCCTGGCTCCATATTTAGCACCACCTATGTAAACAGCATCAGCTCCTGCTTCAATAACAGCCTTAAGTCCTTCGAAAGATCCCGCCGGTGCCAGAAGTTCTGTCTGAAATTGTATATCTTTTATTTTCGTCATATAAAGTAATAAAGACGATCACCGAAGCGATCGTCCTCCCTCTTTTTTCATAGTTTCAATCTGCACCTGCAGATCAACAATCTGCTGCTTCAGATCGTATAATTCCTTGTCTTTACCCTGAATATCCTCTTCAAAAGCCTCAGCCTGTTTCTTGGCTTTAAAATAATCATCACTTACATTAAGTGAAAGAAGAAGTCCTTTTGTTTCAGCAGGCAAACGATTATATCCCTTGAGTTCTTTCAGGTCTTCGATCTTATGATTTAAATAGGAAGCAACTTGTTGAAGGTACTCTTCGCTTTCATATCCCGCAATCCGTACAATCTTTCCTCCGATAAGTACTT
This sequence comes from Oscillospiraceae bacterium, assembly GCA_963607995.1. Lineage (GTDB taxonomy): Bacteria > Bacillota > Clostridia > Lachnospirales > Lachnospiraceae > Chordicoccus. Next base: position 3,534 of record CAVDGK010000205.1, read on the forward strand.
CTGCTGTATTTTTTGCTGACATATTATCCTCCGCTTCTTATTGAAGAAAATTTGTAATCATTCGAAATCTGCTGAATTATAAAGCAGAGCATTTCTTCCTTTTTTTGCAGATCCAAAGTCCACAAAACGTATTTTGCTGTCTTATGTCCTTTTGACCATAACATCCTTTATATTATAA
>CAVDGK010000206.1:0-3687 GCA_963607995.1 Oscillospiraceae bacterium
CATTTGGCGGAGCCTTTCTTATCACTTATATCATTCTGGCCTTTACTTTTGGCTACACCATGCTGCTTTCAGAAACAGCTCTTGGTCGTATGACACACAAAAGTCCAGCAGGTGCTTTTCATTCCATTACTAAAAGCAAACCTATCCTTTTTGGCGGGTGGCTTAATGCCATCGTCCCCATGATCATTGTGCCCTACTACTGCGTTATCGGCGGATGGGTAACCAAATATTTATTTGAATACATTTGCGGCAATGTGACAGAAACCGCCACAGATGGCTTCTTTAATAATTTCATCGGAAATGATGCAGCACCGGAGCTTTGGTTCCTTATCTTTGCCGCCATGGTTATGGTCATCATTATTTTCGGTGTTGAAAAAGGAATTGAGCGTGTTTCCAAGATCATGATGCCGGTTCTGATTATCCTGGCTGTCGTTCTTGCCATCTATTCCATTACAAGACCGGGAGCTCTGGAAGGCGTTAAATACCTTTTCATTCCGGATTTCAGCAACTTCTCCTTCAAAACAATTATTGCCGCCCTGCAGCAGATGTTCTATTCCCTTTCCATTGCCATGGGTATCCTTGTTACTTATGGTTCTTATATGAAGAAGGATGTGGATATTGAATCGTCTTCCATTCAGGTTGCCATCTTTGACTCCGGCATCGCCATCCTGGCTGCTTTAATGATCATTCCGGCTGTCTTCGCCTTTTCCGGCGGCACAACGGAATCCTTAAACGCTGGCCCCGGACTTATGTTCATTACCATTCCGAAGGTTTTCGAAAGCATGGGAATGGGCCGTATCATCGGCATTCTTTTCTTTGTCCTGGTGCTTTTCGCTGCATTAACCAGTGCCATTGCCCTGGCTGAAACCAGTGTTTCCACTTTTGAGGACGAGCTGAAGATCAGTCGTGTCAAATCTGTAGGCCTTGTATCTGTTATTATTCTGATTCTTGGATCTTTGTCTGCTGTGGGTTATAGTCTGCTTTCCGATTTCACGATCCTTGGTATGCAGATGCTGGATTTTTTTGACTTCCTGTCAAATTCCATCATGATGCCCATTGGTGCCTTCTTCACTTGCATCCTGGTAGCTTATATCCTCAAGGTAAAGAAAGTAGAAGAAGAAATCATGATTTCCTCTCCATTCAGAGGACGCGGCATGTATCGTGTCATGGCCAATTATATCGCTCCGGTGATCACCATTATCCTATTTGCCATCGCCATTCTGAGTGCCTTCGGCTATCTGACATTCTGATACAGGTTTCCTATGTAAAAAAATGCAGGTATTATCATATGGATTTTTCCAAAGTGATAATACCTGCTTTCTTTTTATTAATGTTTATTCTTTTATTCCAATCAGCTGATAGAAAAGTCCCAGCATATAATCAAAGATTATATGCGCTGTCGCGCCTTCTTCCATATAGCCAAGATGAATCTTAACAGCTATAGAAACGGTTCCGTCAATAATACCTGACACCAGGTCATAGGCATTTACCTTGCTGTCCAGACCACCATTTTTTGAAACCGTATCGATCATTTTGATAAACAGCTCATAATGCTGCTGTCTCTCCTTAAGAAGATCTTTATTATAATAACCTGACTGGTAAAATCTCCAATAAAAAACACAGCGATCCGCATCTTCCATCAAATAGTCCCAGTAATTCTTCCACAATACTTTCGAAAGCTTTTCTATACTTTCTTTATCTAACGGTCGTCCCTGTGCTTCGTCCAGGCTCTTCATAATAACTTCTTTTGTGATATCAACAACTTCCAGATCAATCTTCATAAAGGCATCTCTTAGAAGTTCCTGCACATCACCATAACATTGGTAAAGATAAGGATCTGACAAACCGCAGCCCTTCGTCAGTTTCCTTACGGTAAGGCTCTCAATCCCCTGCTCTTTTGTAATATGGAAAGCCGACCTGCAAAGCATTTTTTTCAATTCATCCTTGCTGTATTTTCCAGCCATCTATGCCTCCTATCGGTTCTCTCCATCCCCTCATATGCCAATTTTGGCACACTTATTTTCCACCAGTTTTTAAATTTTAGCAAGCGTTAACTTTTGAACAAAAATATCATTTTGTGATGTCATGAGCAAAGACTTTTAGGTCCTATTTATTTTCCAATTCAAGGCTTTTGCCGCTCATCCAGCAATAATAAGCCTGTTTATAAATATCTTCTTTTTTCATGGCTTCATAGCCATCCTGCTTAACGAAAAGTGAACGGTCAAAACTTGCAAGACCTTCCCATTCATTATTCATCCACTCCGAAAAGAAAGTGTTGATGTGGACACGGCCGTCATCCATTTCATCTATATAGACAATGTACGGAATGCCTTTATATTCTTCCGGTGTTACCCCCTGTTCCAGTACAGAAAGATTAAAAAAATGGATTTTACCATTTTTTATATCTTCCGTTTTCTGAGTTTTCATAAATTTCCTGCCTGAGCGAAACCGTATCTCAACAAGTGCAAAGATAGCGATCACCACAATAGCCAGAACCATCATACTCTTGGCCATTTCTTCTCCCCTTTTTTCATTTTCTGCGGAAAAGCTGCTTACTCGCTCTCCCGAATTTTAATGCTGTGTTCAATAAGATTAAGTTCCTTTTCCGGTTTCTGTCCGGAAGTCAGATAATCAAAAAGAATATCCAGCGAAAGAGAACCCTGCTTGCGTGGTTTCTGAGAAATCGTCACGGAAATAACTCCCGCTTCCAGCATTTTCAATGTCATGGGAACATCGTCAAAGGTAATAACCTTAAGCTGCCGGCCGCTCTCCTGAATTGCCTTGCAGCCGCCGGATACACCCGCCGCCACAAAAAAGAGGGCATTGATCTCCGGGTGATTCTTCAGCATCTTCCGGGTCAGGGAATAACTTTCGAATTCATCATCATGGTTTTCCACTGTCTCTGCGATATGAATCTGCGGATAAAATTTTTCAATAGTTTCCTTAAGCCCGCGGATACGCTCGGAATGGCAGAGCACATTGCCGGAACCGCTGATGATGCCAAGATGAATATCACCATCCCGCATAAGACTTAAAAGGCCTGCAGCAATGCAGCCGCCGCGGTAATAGTCGCTTCCCACGTAAGCCATACGCTTTGATCCACTGATATCCGTATTTAAGGTAACAACCGGAATATCCCGATCCACCACCTCATCAATTTTTTTCTGAATAAGAGGGGCATTATAAGGTGCCAGCATAAGGCCATTGATTCCCGTTTCCATCAATTCATCAATAGCCGCAGCCTGGGCTTCGGCATCAAATTTCACTCGTTTGGTCAGGGTTTCAAAACCATAATCTTTCAGTTCCTCAGCCTTTTCTTTAACACCTTTATTGACATCATCAAAAAAAGGATTTTCTTTATGAAAGAGGATGACACCGATCTTATATTTTTTCTTCTGGGCCGCAAGGGCAAGACCTGCCCGGTTCGGCCTGTAATTAAGGGCCCTGGCAATCTCCCGGACTTTTTCTTCTGTCTGGGGGTTGACACTGCCCCGGTTATTGAGCACACGGTCTACCGTTCCCCGGGATACCCCTGCCAGATCTGCAATTTCCTTTATTGTCGTCATGACCATTCTCCACGATATAAAATTTTCGCAGGAAACTTTTATTATATATGTGATTAAAGTATAGTTTTTTTGATACGTACGAGCTTGCCTAGCACTCCTGCACGGCAAGACACGCTTCCGC
>CAVDGK010000207.1:0-3681 GCA_963607995.1 Oscillospiraceae bacterium
ACGTAATAGTCTGCGGGAAGAAATCGTGACTCTTCAGGAAAAACTCCAGCAGGCCAGAATCCGCTTAAATACATCTCAGATGCAGATGAAACAGGCAGAGGAAAGACTCAATGACAGCCGCCTGACATCTTCAGCTCTTAATGATGAAAATACGGAAATTGCCCGTCAGATTGCCCAGATTAAAACCAGCCAAAGTAGTATTGATGAAGATCTGAAGAATTCAGAATCCGAAGAGAAGACACTTAATGAAAAGGCTGAAAAATTGCAGAACCGTATCGAGGAACTGCAGAAAAATAAGGACGAAAAGAGCGGCAAACTTGAAAACCTTCGCCTTAAATTTGCTTCCCTGGAGCAGCAGCGGAATTATATCTTTGATAATGACAAACGTCTTGAAAATGAGATAAAATCTTTTGAAGAGGAAGATAAAGATCTTCTTCAAAACCGAGGCAACAGTGCCAAGGAAGCGGAAGAAAAAGAAGCTCAGATCCGCGAGACGGAAGAAGAAATCAAAAAGCTTGGCAAGGAAATCGAGGATAAGGGCGAAAAGGAACGTGAACTTATTGATGCCAAGTCACAGCTTTCAGTGAACCAGAAAGGATTTTTGGACAGACGGGAAGAACTGAATGCTGAAATCTCCAAGCTGGATAAAGAAAACTACCGAATTTCCTCCATGAAAGAACATTTCGAGGAAAGCAGGGAAAAACAGGTTTCCTATATGTGGGAAGAGTATGAACTGACACCCAGTGAAGCTAAAGAACATGAAAATCAGGATCTTGGAGACCGCGCTTCCCTCAAAAAAGAAGTTTCCGGTATCAAAGATGAGATCCGCAAGCTTGGGCCTGTTAATGTTAATGCCATTGAAGAATATAAGACAGTTTCGGAACGCCATGCCTTCCTGAGCACGCAGCATGATGATCTGGTAAAATCAGAGGAATCTCTTCTTAAGATCATTGATGAACTGGATGAAGGTATGAAAAAACAGTTCACGGAACGTTTTGCCGCAATTAATACTGAGTTCAACAAAGTCATCAAAGAAATGTTTGGCGGTGGTAGCGGTCTTCTTGAACTGAAGGATGCCAGCGAGCTTCTGGAAACGGATATTGCCATTACGGTTATGCCTCCCGGCAAGAAGCTGCAGAATATCAACCTGCTTTCCGGTGGCGAGCGAGCTTTGACAGCTATAGCCCTTCTATTTGCCATTCAGAATCTGAAGCCTTCACCTTTCTGCGTTTTGGACGAGATTGAGGCTTCATTGGATGAGAGCAACGTGGAACGCTTTGCCAGATATCTGAAAAAACTGACAAAGCACACGCAGTTTATTGTAATTACCCATCGACGTGGTACAATGTCATTCTCAGACAGACTTTATGGTATCACCATGATGGAAAAAGGTGTTTCAACCCTTGTTTCCGTCAACCTTATAGAAAGTAAACTGGACAATTAATCTATGGAAGAAAATAATAAAAAAAGCGGTTTTTTCTCAAGATTATTAAAGGGACTTGGAAAAACGCGAAAAGGAATCGTCAGTGGTCTTGACCACATCTTTTCCTCTCACAGCAAAATTGATGACGATTTCTATGATGAACTGGAAGAAATCATGATCATGGGAGATATGGGTATCCGGACGACGGATGAAATCCTGGAAAAGCTTCGGGATACCGTTGAAGAAGAGCGCATCAAAGATCCTATGGCCTGCCGTCAGATTCTGATTGATTCCATTAAAGAAAAGATGAAGGTGCAGGAAGCGGATTATGCATTTGAAAATGAAAAGTCCGTCATTCTGCTTATCGGTGTTAACGGTACCGGCAAGACTACATCAGCCGGCAAGCTTTCTGCTATTTTGAAAGATCAGGGCAAAAAAGTCATTCTGGCAGCAGCGGATACCTTCCGTGCTGCAGCCTGTGAACAGCTTAAAACCTGGTCTGAGAGAGCAGGAGTTGATCTTATTTCCGGGCAGGATGGAGCCGATCCGGCTTCTGTTGTTTATGATGCTGTTCAGGCAGCTAAGGCCCGGCATGCGGATGTTCTGATCTGTGATACTGCCGGTCGTCTTCATAACAAAAAGAATCTTATGGATGAGCTGGGCAAGATTTATCGCATTATAGCCCGGGAATATGCAGATGCTCATCTGGAAACGCTGCTGGTGCTGGACGGTACAACCGGCCAGAATGCCCTGCAGCAGGCAAGAGAATTTTCTCAGGCAGCTAAAGTTACGGGTATTATCCTGACGAAGCTGGACGGAACGGCTAAAGGCGGTATCGCTGTAGCTATTCAGTCTGAACTTCAGGTGCCTGTCAAATATATCGGCGTAGGTGAAACCATCGAAGATCTTCAGAAATTCGATCCGGATTCCTTCGTCAATGCACTATTTAATACCGAGGAGGATTTACAGGAAAATGAGTGATATGCTCACACTGAAAGGTTTTGAAGAAGCTTCAGAAAAAGTAAAAGAGGCAACGATCAAGACCGACCTGATCCAGAGTGATTATTTTTCACGGGTCAGTGGCAACACAGTTTATCTTAAACCGGAAAATATGCAGCGTACCGGCGCCTACAAGGTCCGTGGCGCTTACTATAAGATTAGCACCCTGACAGAGGAAGAAAAAGCAAAAGGCCTGATTACGGCTTCTGCCGGTAATCATGCTCAAGGTGTGGCTTATGCAGCACAGCAGTGTGGCGCCCATGCAACCATTGTTATGCCCACCACGACACCGCTTATTAAAGTTGAGAGAACAAAGTCCTACGGGGCAGAGGTTGTTCTTTATGGTGATGTTTATGATGAGTCCTGCAATTATGCTTACAAGCTGGCTGAAGAGAAGGGGTATACTTTTATTCATCCTTTCAATGATCTGGCTGTAGCTACAGGTCAGGGTTCCATTGCCATGGAAATCTTTAAGGAGCAGCCGCTTGCAGATATAATTCTGGTTCCGGTAGGCGGCGGCGGTCTGGCTACAGGCGTTTCTGTTCTCTCAAAACTTCTTCATCCAAATGTTAAAGTGATCGGTGTGGAACCGGCTGGAGCTGCCTGTCTGAAAGCTTCATTCGAAGCAGGTAAGGTTGTGACACTGCCGTCAGTATCAACGATTGCTGATGGTACGGCTGTTATGACACCGGGAGATAAACTTTTCCCCTACCTTCAGAAAAACTTAGATGATATAATAACCGTTGAGGATGATGAACTGGTTGCTGCTTTCCTTGATATGGTAGAAAATCACAAGATGATCGTTGAAAATTCAGGTCTCCTGACGGTGGCTGCCTTGAAACATCTCGATGTGAGAGGAAAAAAAGTTGTCAGCATCCTGTCTGGCGGTAACATGGATGTTATTACGATGGCTTCTGTTGTTCAGAATGGTCTTATTTTAAGAGACAGAATCTTTACTGTATCAGTTCTGCTTCCGGATAAGCCTGGTATGCTGGTACGGGTTGCAACCATTATCGCAGAAAATCAGGGTAATGTTGTAAAATTGGATCACAATCAGTTCTACAGCACCAATCGTTATGAGGCAGTGGAATTGAGAGTAACCATCGAAGCCTATGGAACATCTCATAAGGACCGCATTATCAATGCCCTTGAGAAAAATGGCTTCAAACCTAAACAGACACATACCAATTTGTAATACCAGGGTACGAAGACAAATGTCGGTCATGCTTGCATGAAAAGACATTTGACGTTCGTACCCG
>CAVDGK010000208.1:0-3638 GCA_963607995.1 Oscillospiraceae bacterium
CTGTTATTATAGATGCCATCTTTGGCATCGGTTTATCCCGTGAAATTAAATCGGATTCCAAGGCAGCTGATGCCATTCGGAAAATAAATGAATCATCATCCTTCGTTGTCAGTGCTGATATACCGAGTGGCATTGATGCTGATTCCGGTCAGATAAGGGGCCTTGCTGTTAAAGCAGATGTAACTGTGACCATGGAGTTTTTAAAACGGGGCCTTGTTTTATATCCGGGAGCTGAATATAGCGGAAAAATCATCTGTGCTGAAATCGGCATTGTATCCCCGGACGGTCAACAGGATGCTCTTTGGACATTAGAAGATACAGATCTTAAATTTATTCCCAAAAGATTACGTACGGGAAATAAAGGAACTTTTGGGAAAGTTCTTATTGTTGCCGGTTCTAAAAATATGTGTGGTGCCGCTTTGCTTTCTGCCCGCAGTTGTCTTAAAATGGGCGTTGGAATGGTGCGACTTTTAACACCAGAAGAAAATCGTATTATTGTACAGGAATCACTTCCGGAGGTTATGCTTAATACTTATTCTAATGAAGAAGAAGCTATAAGTGAGCTGAAAAATGCCTCGGACTGGGCTGATGTTATAGCCTGCGGTCCGGGTATTGGACAGAGCGACATCTCTAAGGCTGTGGTGGATTTTATTCTAAATCATCTTAATAAACCTCTTGTGCTAGATGCAGATGGCTTAAATGTTTTAAATGGACAGACTGAAAAGTTTTCGGCTTATGCATCGGATGTCCTCATTACGCCGCATCCTGGCGAAATGAGTCGTTTGACGGGAAAATCGGTTCAGGAGATTTTGCAAGATACGGTTGGAACAGCCCGGGATTTTGCAATTTCAAATCATGTTACCTGCCTTTTAAAGGGAGCGGCAACGGTGATTGCATCTGTTGATGGAACCGTGTATGTCAATCGGACAGGAAATAGTGGTATGGCTACTGCTGGTTCTGGTGATGTTCTTACAGGTATGGCAGCAGCTTTGATGGCTCTTCATTGTCAGACAGATAAAGCAGGGACTCTGGCTGCTTATATTCATGGCAAAGCAGGAGATTGGGCTGCCCGTGAGTTGTGCGAGGCGTCAGTCATAGCATCTGATATAATAGAGGCTATTCCCAAAATTCTTTGATTGGATCGATGCAATGTTTCAGAAGATGTTTGATATACAAAACAGCCGGTTTGCTGAACAGATGCATTCATATTAAGCTTTTATGCTTATTCCCGAATCCTTACAAAATATGTTTGAAATCTTAAACCCTATCCAGGAGGATTGGTTATGAATAAAAATAGAAGAATCTGTGCGGAGATAGATCTGGATGCTATTTCTGAAAATTTTGATAAAATGCATAAAAATTTAAATTCTGGCACGAAAATGACTGCTGTCATCAAAGCAGACGGTTATGGTCATGGAGCTGTTCCTATCGGCAGAATGCTGGAGGGGAAAGATTATATCTGGGGCTATGCTGTAGCAACAGCGGAGGAAGCTTTGGAGTTACGGCATGCCGGGCTTAAAAAGGAAATTATAATTCTTGGATATGTTTTTCCGGAAATGTATCCTGAACTTATTGAAAACAACGTTCGCTGCTGTATTTTTACAAAGAATATGGCAGAAGAACTTAATGAAGCGGCTTGTATTTGTGGAAAAAAAGCTTTTTGTCATATAGCTGTTGACACCGGAATGACACGAATCGGATTTGCAGATACTTCCGAATCAGCTGAAGATATATCGTTAATAGCTTCAATGCCATATATTGAAATAGAAGGCATGTTTACACATTTTTCAAGAGCGGATGAAACGAATCCGGAACCGGCTCTGATCCAGCTTCATCGCTTTAAAGCTTTTAATCAGCTTCTTGAAGAAAAAGATGTTCATATTCCAATTATCCACGCCAGCAATAGTGCCGGTATACTCCGTTTAAAGGAAGCCAATCTTTCAATGGTACGGGCCGGTATCACACTTTATGGTCTTAATCCCTCGGGAGATGTAACTTGTGAACTCTTGAATCTCAAGAGTGCCATGTCTCTTAAATCCCATGTATCTTATGTTAAATGGGTTCCGGTGGGTGTGGCCATAAGTTATGGAGGAACTTTTGTAACGCCTAAAGAAATGCGAGTGGCTACCATCCCTGTTGGTTATGCTGATGGCTATCCCCGTCAGTTGTCAAATAAAGGCTGTATCCTTATAAAAGGAAAAAGAGCACCGATTCTTGGTCGGGTCTGCATGGACCAGTTCATGGTTGATGTAACGGATATTCCGGAGGTGAAAACAGGGGATGAAGTCGTTTTACTTGGTCATCAGGAAAATGAGGTTATAACGGCTGAAGAGCTTGGCGATCTATCTGGTCGTTTTAATTATGAGCTTGTCTGCGATATTAACAAAAGAGTCCCCCGTGTTTATATAAAAGACGGTAAGGTTATAGGACAGGTTGATTATTTTAAATGAAAATGATAGTATAAAGAATACTGCGTTCTATGTAGAAAATCCTGCCATAGGGCAGTTAATAAGAAATAATGGAATGACCATAAAAGGTTGTTCTGTTGTCATGAATGAGTGAGAAGGAGAAAGATATGTCAGGACATTCAAAATTTGCCAACATCAAACATAAGAAAGAAAAAAATGATGCTGCAAAGGGAAAGGTTTTTACCATCATCGGACGTGAAATTGCCGTAGCTGTTAAGGAAGGCGGCCCCGATCCGGCTAATAACTATAAATTGGCAGCTGTTATCGCAAAAGCAAAGGCAGCCAACATGCCTAACGATACCATTGACAGAGGTATTAAGAAAGCAGCCGGTGATACCAACAGTGCTAACTATGAATATAATACATATGAAGGCTATGGCCCCAGCGGCATTGCCATTATCGTTGATACACTGACAGATAATAAGAACCGTACAGCTGCTGACGTAAGAGCTGCTTTTACAAAGGGTGGCGGCAATGTTGGTGCCCAGGGCTGCGTTTCTTTCATGTTTGATAAAAAAGGTCAGATCATCATTGACAAAGAAGAATGTGAAATGGATGCTGATGATCTTATGATGACAGCTCTTGATGCCGGAGCAGAGGATTTCAATGAAGAAGAAGACAGCTATGAAATCCTGACAGATCCTGACAGCTTCGAAGAAGTTAAAAAAGGTCTTGAAGATGCCGGCATTGCCATTGCTGAAGGTGAAGTAACCATGATTCCACAGAATTATGTGCATTTAAATACAGATGCTGAAAAAGCAAGCCTTCAGAAAATTCTTGATCTTCTTGATGCCAGCGATGATGTCCAGTATGTTTATCACAACTGGGATGAGGAAGAATGATTGATGTCATAAAAGCGTTATTTCTTGGCATTGTCCAGGGATTAACTGAATTTTTTCCGGTAAGCAGCTCTGGGCATCTGGCTCTTTTTGCCCAGCTGCTTAATATTAAAATGGCGGATGAACTTCTCTTTAGCATCTGCCTTCATATCGGAACCCTTGCTGCTGTCGTCCTTGTATTCCGGAAGGATTTATTCCGGATGCTGGCGGCAGCTGTCGGTATGTATAGAGATATAATTCATAATTTAAGTATTTATCTTCATAATACCGGCAGTCTGGAGAAAGCCCATTACCGGAGAATTCTATCTACAAATTACCGGCAGCTTACCGC
>CAVDGK010000209.1:0-3637 GCA_963607995.1 Oscillospiraceae bacterium
GAGTGTAGGTGTTTTATTCTGATGCATCTGTTCACTCTTATCTGCCCTGGTTTAAAAACTCTAAATCTTCTGGGAAAGTACTATTTTCCATAGAAAAGATGCCCATGATTTTGTATAAATACAGAATCATGGGCATCTTTTTAGTTAGCCTTTTTATTTTTCCTCTTCCAACTCTTTACGGCACTGGGCAAGACGTGCTTTTTCATCTTCACTCAATTCCGGATACTGGGGAGAAGCCTCTTTCAAAGCCTTTAATATAACTTCCGATACAAGATAACGGCTATACCATTTATCATCGGCCGGCAGAACATACCAGGGACTTTCCTTAGTTGATGTTTCATTGATCATCAGTTCATAAGATTTCTGATAATCATCCCAAAGTTCTCTTTCTGAAAGGTCAGAAGATGAGAACTTCCAGTTCTTTTCCGGCTTATCGATTCTTTCAAGGAAACGTTTCTTCTGCTCATCCTTGGAAACATTCAGAAAAATCTTGACGACACGGTAACTATTTTCATAAAGATATTCTTCATAATTACGGATCTGTTTATAACGCTTTTCAAAGAAATCCTTTTTCTTTTGTTTGGTAATGCGTTCCGCCATGGCATAATTTTTGTAAAGATCATGAACCCGCACCACCAGGACATCCTCATAATAGGAACGATTTAAAATGGCAATGTTGCCTCTTTTGGGCAGACACTTATTGATGCGCCACAGATAATCATGGGAAAGTTCCTCACTGTTTGGAGCCTTAAAGCTATAAACCTTCACTCCCTGTGGATTAACACCACTCATAACATGCTTGATGGTTCCATCCTTGCCAGCTGCATCCATAGCCTGCAAGACAATGATAATGCCTTCCTTTCCATCAGAATACAGCTTATCCTGAAGTTCCTGCATTTTCAGCTTATTCTTTTCGGTCTTGGCCAGGATTTTTTCCTTGTCAACCTTTTCCTTTTTGCTGTCTGTTGGAACCTTTTTTAGATTTAATTTGCTGCTTCCATCAAAACAAAAATCTTTTAAAGCCATATCAGGATCTCCTCCTAAAATGTATAGTCATAATTTACCGCAAAATTCATTCCATTCCCAGTACTTTTTCATATGTGGATGCAACCTTGTCAAACTGTTCATAAAAATCCTCTGACGGTTCAATCTTCTGATAGAAAAGTTTATAGAAGACAAATATCAGCTGTTTTTTTGACTCCACACTATCCTCACTATTTCCAAGAATAAGCCTTGTTAACCGACAAATTCTGTGCCATCGTGACAGATACGTTTCATAATATTTAATTCCCGGTGTTTCCAGCCATTTTTCGATCCGCACCTTACGCCTGTTAGTGGCCGGACACTGATTTACCTGGATAATATATTTAAATTCATCCCCGTCATAGAGTCTTGCCAGGGGAAAAAGCCTGCAGATGCCCGGACGATATGGATGAATACTGCACCGGCCTTCTTTATTTAAATAGACACACCGGCCGTTATTGCCTGTATTTCTCAAATGAGGAAGAAGAAGACCTTCCGTTGCCGTCAGTTCAACGCCCGTTTCACACATCTCTTCAAAAGACTGCTTAAGACCAACTCGCATTCGCCAGCTGTCATAAGGATCAATGACGATGGTATCTTCCATATCCTCGCAGCAACTATAGCACCCTTTGCAATCCTGACAGCCAATCTTCACCATATCCCGGCTCGTGTAAAGCCGTCCGTCTGTCTCTTCCGAAAAATTAAGATCCCGTTCCATTTTATGCCTTCTTAATAATAAGTTTCTTACAAGTCTTTTATCTATGCCATTGCCCCAATTTTTCTCATTGTTTTCTCTCTTTTCCTTTGTTATGATGACAAGCGCATGATATATGCTATTTTCACATTTTCACACCAGCAATGCAATAAACAATATGATACCAAGGGCAGAAGATTCAAGACTCCAACGTAATCTTACTCGCAGAAGGATTTTGGCTCCATGCTTCAGGCAGCATATTATTTACCAGGAATAGAGAAGGGAACACTATGATTCACGAAATCGCACCTCATTCATTTGATAATCAGTACCATCAAGGCCGCACACCAAAGGCAGACAGTCCCGTCATCATCTTCGACCAAAAGGAAGTCCTGACAATGGATACGGAAGAACTTTCGTTTCCATCTTATGAAAATGTACAGGCTGACCTTTTATCCTGTACTTATCTTTTTGAGCTGGATGGCGTCAATTATTTTCTCGGCATCATCGAACCCGGTACTGCTTTTGAAAAAACAGTCCGTCATCCCTGGATTTATCTCCGGGATGCCCAGCCCCAGCACATTGCCTTTGCAGCCATGACAGCGCTCCATTTAGACAATTGGTATAAAAATACCCAGTACTGCGGCCGCTGCGGTTCGAAAGCCCATCACAACGAAAAAGAGCGCATGATGATCTGTCCATCCTGCGGCAATATGATGTTTCCAAAGATCAATCCGGCCATAATTGTTGCTATCACTAACGGTGATAAACTTCTGCTGACTCGTTATGCAAACCGCAATGGTTTCTACGCCCTTATTGCCGGTTTTATTGAAATCGGTGAAACTGCCGAAGAATGTGTTGCCCGGGAAGTCATGGAAGAAGTCGGTCTCCATATTAAAAATATCCGCTACTATGATTCTCAACCCTGGGGCTTCGATGGCAATCTCATGCTGGGTTACACAGCCGAGCTGGATGATAGCCATGATATCACCCTTGATCGAAATGAATTAAAAGAAGCTGTCTGGCTTTCTCCCGATGAAATACCGGAAGCCCCTGAATACAGCTCCCTGACCCGGGAAATGATCAGCCGTTTCAAACATGGCATACTTTAAAGCGAACTGCCCGATACTCTTTTGGTATCGGGCAGCTTGCTTTTTTATGCCTATTTTTTATTTTCGCTTTTTTCCACTTCACTTGCGTTATGTCATTTGCATCCCTGATAATTTATTTCATTGAATCCACAATAGCTTTCATATTTTCAACAGAAGTCCGTCCTTTTAATGTATAGCGAATTCCATCAGCTACAAAAATTGCCATTTTTTGAGAAATATAGTTTTCAACATTTTCATCTGTCGTATCTTCTATGATATTTACCTTATAGCCCTTTTCACTTGTATAATTTTCCACAAACTGATACATTCCAAGATAATCTGTCTCAAAAGCTTCTTCTGACTGTTCTTTTCCCAATATTATATTGATTTCAAGTAATACAGGCGTGTAATATTCTTTGCCATGCTGGTATTTATAACGATCTTCTTCAGCGTTATAAACGAAATCATATGTGTCTCCAATTATATAATTTTTTAGAATAATTGAAGCAGATGACTCCCTGTCCGTTTTAAGATTTCCCTGAACATATTCATTATTATCAGCCATATCCGTATTCAAAAGTGTAATTCCAAGGATATTCTGTATTTCCTGATAATTGTTTATTTCAGCATTAACGAATCCATTTTCATCCACACCCAACAATATATCTTTATGTTCCACCGGATACATATGATCCAATTCCGGTAAAATAGTTTCATTAATCTGGATTTTATTATATATCTTATATCCTGCAAATACGGTTGTCCCACATAGAAGCACCACAAGAGCAGCTACCAAGGCTATGCTGAATTTTCTTTTTTTTAAGCCCCT
>CAVDGK010000210.1:0-3628 GCA_963607995.1 Oscillospiraceae bacterium
GACCGTGAGCAGAAGGTTTTACGACTTCGATTTGGTCTTGATGACGGAAGAGCCCGTACCCTTGAGGAAGTTGGTAAGGACTTTAATGTTACCCGTGAAAGAATCCGTCAGATTGAAGCAAAGGCTCTTCGGAAATTGCGTCATCCCTCAAGAAGCCGTAAGCTGAAGGATTATCTGGATTAAATTATGAAATTGTCAGAACGTTTAAAACTGGTAGCCTCCATGGTAACTCCCGGGTTTCCGGTTACGGATGTGGGAACGGATCATGGCTATATTCCAATTTATTTAGTTGAAAATAAAATTGTTCCATCTGCAGTGGCTTCGGATATTAATCCGGGGCCACTTAAGCATGCAGAAAAAAATATCCTGGAAAATGGTCTGGAAGAAAAAATCCGGTTGATTTTATGCGATGGTGTGCCTAAGGAAAAACTTTCAGGTACTCTTGTAGTAGCAGGTATGGGCGGCATGCTTATGAGCCGGATTCTGAAGGAAGCCGGTGAATATCTGTCAGGCTATTCGGAATTTGTTTTAAGCCCCCAGTCCGATACAGAAAGTTTTCGTGCTGATCTGATAGAACT
This sequence comes from Oscillospiraceae bacterium, assembly GCA_963607995.1. Taxonomy (GTDB): domain Bacteria; phylum Bacillota; class Clostridia; order Lachnospirales; family Lachnospiraceae; genus Chordicoccus. The sequence goes on from CAVDGK010000210.1 coordinate 579, forward strand.
TGGCCTTCAGATCACGGATGAAGAAATGATCAACGATATGGGAAAATTTTATCCTGTAATAAAAGCCTCATATGTGGGAATTAAAGGGGATACTTATAAGCCTTATAAAAATGACGGAGAGAATAAAGAAAGGCCGGACAGGATGGAACTGATCTATGGCCCCTGTCTTTTAAAGAAAAAGCACCCGGTCCTTCTTCAGTATCTTGAAAAACAGATTGTTTCTTATGAAGAAGTGCTTGGAAAACTTTCTGCATCAGGTATGGATGAGGGGCATGCCCGTTTTCGGGAACTTTCTAAGGAACTTGAAATTGCTAAGGCTGCAAAAGATATGTGTTTAGAGAGGTGAAAAAATGCTGTGCTCAATCATTATTGATGAAATAGAAAAATATTATCCCGTGACTCTTGCTGAGGAGTGGGATAATGTAGGTCTTTTAGTTGGAGATCGAAATGCTGAAATCAAAAAGATCCTGCTGGCTCTTGATGTAACAGACGAGACAGTTGAACAGGCGATTAAAGTCAAAGCAGATCTTATTGTGACCCATCATCCTCTTCTTTTTAAGCCTATTGGCCGGGTGACCATGCAGGAGAGAAGCGGAAGACGCATTCTTAAAATGGCAGCTCATCACATCAGCTATTATGCCATGCATACCAATTTTGATATTGGCGGTATGGCTGATCTTAATGCAAAAGAACTTGCCTTATGTGATACAGAACCCTTGGAGGTGACAGGAACCGATCAGGATGGCAAAACTTATGGCCTTGGAAAGATTGGAAGTCTTTCTAAAACCATGACTGTTCGTGAACTGGCAGAATATGTGAAATCCCTTTATCGTCTGGATGTTATCCGGGTTTATGGCGATACAGAGAAAGAAATTTCCCGTGTGGCGGTTTGTTCCGGCTCCGGAAGAAGTCTTATTAAGGAAGCTCTTTCAAAGAAAGCTGAGGTTTATATTACCGGCGATCTTGATTATCATACATCCATTGATACGGTAGCTGAAGGTCTCATTCTTCTGGATGCCGGTCATTACGGAACGGAATTTGGCTTTATTCCTTTTATGGCGGAAAAACTTCGCGGTTGGTTCCCGGAGATAGAGGTGGAAGAAGCTCTTATTAAGCAGCCTTATGAGGTGATCTGATATGAATAATGAAAAAAATATATCTCATGTAACGATTGGCGGAGAGACTTATGAATATCCGGATGGGACAATCCTGGCGGATATTGCTTCTGATTTTCAGGAAAAATTCGTCCATGATATCCTCATTTGCAGGATGAATGGTTATGAGAGAGAACTTCATCATCATATTCATGGCGATGCGGAAATTGAATTTATTACGACGGCTGACCGTTCCGGTCATAGAGTTTATCAGCGAAGCTGTTCCATGCTTTTGGTAGCAGCGCTTAATGAGGTGGTAGGAAAAGAAAATGTTCGTCATGTGGTCAATCATTTTTCAGTCGGGGATGGATTTTATTATACGGTTGATATAGACCGGGAACTTAATGAAGAGCTTGTTTCTGAAATTGAGAAGCGAATGAGAGACATGGTTTCCCGAAAACTGCCAATTCAGAAAAAGTCCGTTCATACTCATCGGGCTCTGGCTTATTTTGAAAAAACGGGACAGGTGGAGAGAGTAAAACTCTTTAAAACCAGACTTTCCTCACGTATCCATCTTTATACTCTTAATGATTATGATGATTACTATTATGGCTTAATGGCTATGCATACCGGCTATCTGAAGTATTTTAAATTGTATCTGACGGATGGCGGTCTTGTTCTTCAGATGCCTAATGAATCCGAGCCGGAAAAAGTGGGAGACCTGCTGATTCGGGAGAAACTTTTAAAGACAAAGATAGAGGGTGAAAGGGAGTCGGCTTACCTTGGCATTCCGACCATTGGTGCTTTAAATGAAATGGTTATTTCGGGAAATACCCGGGAAATGATCCTGACTTCCGAAGCTTTGCAGGAAACACGCCTTTCTGAGCTGGCACAGAATATTGCCGACCGGAAATCTGTCAAATTTGTTATGGTCGCCGGACCTTCATCTTCCGGTAAGACCACATTTTCCCAAAGACTGTGCATCCAGCTGATGTCCAGGGGGTTAAAGCCACATTATGTTGGACTGGATAATTATTATAAAAATTGGGAAGACTGTCCTGTGAGAGCAGATGGAAGCAAGGATTTTGAATGCCTCGAATCCATTGATGTTGAAGGTTTCAACAAAGATATGACAGCCCTGCTTAAAGGGGAGAGGGTTGAAATGCCTTCTTATGATTTTATAAAGGGTAAAAGAGTTTACCGGGGAGATTTTATTAAATTAGAAGAAAATGATCTTCTTGTCATCGAAGGACTCCATGGATTAAATGAAAAAATGAGTGCTTCCCTGCCGTCGGAAAGTAAATACCGGGTTTATATTAGTGCATTGACCCAGCTGAATATTGACGATCATAACCGTATTCCCACCAGTGATGGCCGCCTTATCCGTCGGATTATTCGTGATAATCGGACCAGGGGCACGAATGCAGCATCAACCATTAAGATGTGGCCTTCAGTGCGGCGAGGTGAAGAGGAGAATATGTTCCCATTCCAGGAGGGAGCGGACTTTATCTTCAATTCGGCTCTTCCCTATGAATTTGCTGTTTTAAAACAATATGCTCAGCCTCTTCTTTTCCGGGTACCGGTGGAGGATGAGGCTTATCCGGAGGCTCAGAGACTTCTGAAATTTATGGATTACTTTATTGGTCTGCCGGAAGCGGATGTGCCATCTAATTCTATTCTTCGGGAATTCATTGGTAATGGATGCTTTCATTTATAAACATTCAAGAGCAAGTAGCGAAGCGGATTGCGAATATTCATGACAAGAAATTTTTTTGCAAATGGATAATGGTACAGGCAACAGAATAGTAACTTAGATTTGACAAGAAAAACTTAAATTGATAAAATCTTTCGAGCAGGCAGAATATACGGTCGCGGCTGACAAGACGAAAGGTGTCAGGCGAGGAAAGTCCGGGCTTCATAGGGCAGGATGCCGGATAACGTCCGGTAGGGGTAACC
>CAVDGK010000211.1:0-3603 GCA_963607995.1 Oscillospiraceae bacterium
CCATTCATGTCCGGCATAAGATAATCAATGATATAAACTTTATATTCATCCTTCATCTCCGCCGCATCCTGGGCACGAATGATGGCTTCCCTGCCGGATGTACTCCAGTCAGGGCGCATCTCAATGTCCCGCAGCATCTTACTAACGCTTCGGCAGGTATTAAGATCATCATCCACCACCAGAACTCTTGCCCCGCAAAGAGCTGGAATCGGTTCATTTTTTACCGGCTCCTTGACCAGAGGCAGATTTAAAATAACCGTAAAGAGAGAACCTTTTCCCTCTTCACTTTCAACGGTTATGTCACCGCCCATCATGTCCACGATATTTTTCGTAATGGCCATACCTAGACCTGTCCCCTGAATACCGCTGACTGTTGAACTGTATTCACGGGAGAAGCTTTCGAAAATATGCCCCAAAAATTCCTGAGACATGCCGATGCCATTATCCTTAACAGAAAACTCATAGGTTGCATAATTCTTAGTCTGACATGGCTTTTCAACCAGGCGAATAATGATATCGCCGCCGGGCTGGGTAAATTTAATGGCATTTCCCACAATATTGATCAAAACCTGATTTAAACGAAGCTTATCCGTGATCACGTCCTCATTGATCACATCTTCGGTATCAATGTAGAGATTCTGATTCTTGGCATTCACAAGACTCTGGATCATAGTTCGAAGGTCATGCAAAAGTTCCGGAATGTGAACCGGCTTTTCCTCCAACTTTACAGTACCGCTCTCAATACGGCTCATATCAAGAATATCATTTATCAGACTCAGCAGATGGGTACTTGACGTGCTGATCTTGGCAAGATAATCCTGCACCTGATCCCGATCATCCAGGTGGGTCTGAGCCAATGCCGTGAAACCGATAATGGCATTCATAGGCGTCCGGATATCATGAGACATACTGTTTAAGAATGTGGATTTGGCTCTGCTTGCCTGCTGCGCCGCTGCCAAAGCATGGGCTAAAGCCTCCTGCTGCTCAAGATCATGTTTTTTCTCCTCTGAAATATCACGAGCAACGTAAAGAATTTCTTTTACAGCACCATTTTCATCTCTTCGCTTGGCTATGAAACGAGCCTGCATCCATTGTCCGGTAGGCGCTTTGTAATCCATGGGAACGGTATTGACATCCCGAAGTCTTTCCGGAAGAGTATCAAAATTCAGGAATTCCTTCATGGCTAAACGCATTTCCGGCACTATAAAGGATGCAATGATTTTTTCTTTTACATCATCAAAATTCCCTGTATTTTCAACTACCTTTGACATAAGTGGAATACTGGCTAATATTTCGTACTGATGGGTATCAATGTCGGCTCTGAAAATTGTAGAATAAATTTGGGACAGAGAATTAATAACCTCAGTATGCTCTTTTTCTTCCTTATGGCGAATTTCTTCCAGTTCTCTCTCCTTCTTCTCCCTGGCAAGCTGTTCCTCCACAATGGAATCGATCAGACGGAAACCGACAACGATATTACCCTCATCGTCCACTTTTCTGAAATCATATTGATAATAGTGTTGCACCCCATCTTCAAAGTTGCGATAGGTACCAACATATTCATTTTGCTCTGCAAATACCTGCTTCAAATATTTGATGTTTAAAGTATTTTTTATTCTTTCCTTGTCATCCGGATGGACATTTTCCCGTATCCAGCGTTCAACAACAGCATCAAACGGAAATACGACATTATCAACATCCCTGACAGCCTTGACATGATAATTGTCTGCAAGTCGGATTGCTTTGGCCGATCCATCATTTAGATTGGCGACAAATACATTTCTAAAACTTCTGGCCAGGGTATTGATGACAGCCATCTGGTCATGAAGTATTTTTTCTTTTTCCATCTGCTCACGAACATCACTGTCAACGTCATAATGGTAGCCCCGAAGGACAAAACCTCCTTCTACAGGCTTTGCCGTACCGCCGCAGCGTACATACCGCTCTCCCAATACCGGATGCTTCCAAAGGTAAGTATTTTCGTCCCTGTCTCCGCCTTCCATTTTTGCAACACTGTCCAAAACCGACTGTAAATAGGATGGCACGATATTAGAATACCATTGGCTATAAACTTCTTCCGGTGTCAGATCTCGCCCTGAAATGCCAAGAAGTTCTTTCATACGATCATCGGCATACATGACAGGAGCTTTACCATCTATTAAACGGATACGCCATATACCCATTTCTGCAGCTGAAATAATATCCAGCATTTCATCAATTTTTTTATAGCTTTCTGCTACTATTCTTTGATGTTCAGCCTCTTTTTCTCTTTCTTTCCTCTCTGCTTCCTGATGTTCTTCTATGATGGAATCAATATTCTGGAAACCGCAGACGATATGAGAACTTCCATCAGGACGACTGAAATTAAACTGGCAATTATGAACTTCTCCATCCACCAACGTGCGGTAATTTCCAATGTATTCATTTTTTTCTGCAAATACCTCAAGGAGATGCTCCATCTTAAGCTTTTCATAAAGCTTCGCCTGATCTTCCGGATAAACTCTCTCTTCAACATACTCTTTCATATGGGAAGTATAATCAAAAAAGAGACTTTCTTTATTATCCGATTTCTGAAGAATAGTGCCTTCCTTTTTCAAAATTCTGGCTTTGCCATTTTTTATATTAACGAGGAAAACGTTCTGAAATCCCCGGGCAAGCACATCAAAAACTGATTGATAGTCTTCGTCACCCACTGCTTCAACAGCAAGGATAACGTGTCTTAATTCATCAATCTTTTCGTCTTCTTTCATCAAATGAAGACAGCAGGACCCCGCAACCCTTCCTCTAAAACGAAGCGAAATATGGTTTTTACCCTTCATTCTTGCCTCAATGGTATTCAGGTCAAGAAATGCAAGAGCTGAATCAAGACTATCCTCATCAGCAAGAGCCGTCATGATAGCTTTTAGGTTTTCATCATATTTTTTGCTATCCGGCAGGGTATATTTTAAAATAGCATCTGTGGTTTTAATGGCTGAATAAGTATTGTTCTTAACATTAACGCGAAACATGGCAAGATAAAGATCTGATATAGCCTGATAAGCACTATAGAGACCTTCATGTCTTGTTTGGCTCTGAAGAGAAATGACAGCTTCCGTGCTTCTGAATCCGGCAATAATTTTCAAATCTTCTTCAGGCCTTGATATCCGAATATAGAGTCCGCTGTAATGCTCCAGTCTGCCATCTATGGGAACCCGGTATTTCAGTTCCAGCCTTTCCCGACCATCAGAAAAGCTCTTTATCAGCGCATCCGGCAACAGCATTTCCAAAAAGTTTTCCCGGTCTTCATCACAGACCCGATCTTTAGCATAGGTATGCAGCACCTTGGAATAGGTAAAGTTTCTGGGTGTTTCTTTAATGCCATTAATGACATAGCCATCCAGTTTCAGGATGGTGCCATGATCGGCTTCCGGCTCAACTACATAGATATTAAGATAATCTGATGTCAGAGCTGCTATCATCCCCATATTTTCTTCAGGTGACAGGACACCCTTTATCTTACCATCTGCTGAAGATAAACCTTCTTTAGCCTGAGGTTCATTCTTTTTTTCGGAATTTAGCTGATCTTTTATTTCTCTTGGTTTCTGTGCCATCATGCACACCCCC
>CAVDGK010000212.1:0-3580 GCA_963607995.1 Oscillospiraceae bacterium
ATGTGGTTTCTCCCGGATCTGGAGAAAAAATTTGGTCTTCATAGTGAACGCTTCGTTATCGGTTTAGAAATCATCCTGCTTTTTGTAGTGGGTTTGGTTCCCAAAAGTGTTCCGGATCAGGTTGCTCAGGTTATGGTTAATTTTATTGCCTCTATGCAGTTTTCTGCCTTCCGAAAATCCGAGCATCTGGGTATGAGTACTACCTTTGCCACCAACCATATCCGCCAGATTGGTACCTGGTTTGTAGACTATGTAAAAAATGGCAACCACCAAGCCAAAAGAAACTGCCTCAAACATCTTCGTATGTTAGCTTGTTTTATGCTAGGTGTTATTCTTTTGACAGTTATGGTGCCCTTCTTATCCGTAAAATCCATTTGGTTAACCGTTATTCCTCTGGGACTGGCTCTGTCTGTGACCATCTGCGGAGATGCCCAGGAAGGAAATCATTTGATTGATTTGAACAGTAATCCAGCGGACGACAGGAATTAAGCTTGTCTATTTGATTGACTTTTAAGGTTCGAAGTGGTACTTTATTATAAATGCGTTGAATGGAATTATTTTAATTCATTTTTTAGGTGGTAACGCAGATTTATGCAGATTTTATTCGTCCTAAGCATATACGCATGGTATGCTTAGGATTTTTTTATTTAAGAAAGGAGACTTCATGAAACTCAGTAAACTTGTAGGCGTAAGATTTAAAGAAAAACCGGCTGACTGTGTCATTGACAGCCATACATTCAGCATCAGAGGCGGATATATCAAGCATGTTTCCAACGGTATCTTTTCCCTGTATGCACCCATGAAGAAAATCACCAAAAATATCGAGCGCATCATCCGTGAGGAAATGGACGCTGTAGACTCTCAGGAGGTTCAGTTTCCAGTGGTAATGCCAGCATCTCTTTGGGAGGAATCCGGAAGATATACAAGCGTTGGGGATGAATTACTGAGATTCAAGGATCGTAATGACACTCCTATGGTGTTGGGTATGACCCATGAAGAAGCTGCTGTTCATTTGGCTAGAGATTATGGACGCACTTATGCTAACTATCCTTTCTCTATTTATCAGATTCAGACTAAATACCGTGACGAAGCAAGACCCCGTGCCGGCCTGATCCGTGTTAGAGAGTTTACCATGAAGGATGCTTACTCCTTCCATACTTCCCAGGAAGACCTGGAAGCTTACTACGAGAAAATGGCAAATGCCTACTATAGAATTTTCCAGAGAGCTGGTATCCCGGATGTTATCTCCGTTAAATCTGACTCTGGAATGATCGGCGGAAGCGTTTCCCATGAGTATATGCTGTTGGCAGATGCCGGTGAGGATACCATCGTTATCTGTGACGAGTGTGGTTATACTGCAAATATGGAAGCTGCTGACACCACCGTTGATAATAGCGGAAGCTCTGCCGCTGCTGAGCTTCAGAAAATCCATACACCAAATTGCAAGACCATCGAGGAGGTATGTAGCTTCCTGAAGAGTAAGGTAGAGGAGTCCTGCAAAGCTGTTATGTACCAGCTGAATGCTACCGATGAATATGTTGTTGTTTATCTCCGTGGTGATTATGAGGTAAATGAGACCAAACTTACCAATCTTCTTGGAGAAAAAGTACATCCTGCTGAAGTTACTCCGGAAAGCGGACTGGTTGCTGGTTTCTGCGGACCTTATAAACAGGAAGCAAACTGCAAAATCATTTATGATAAATCCCTGGAAGGCATTGAAAATCTCTGCTGTGGTGCCAATGAAATAGACTACCACTATGTTGGTCTGAATATCAAACGCGATATTGGAGACGTAGAATATGTCGATGTCAGCAAGATCAAAGAAGGCGGCATCTGCCCATGCTGCGGTAAAAAGACAATCCGTATCAGCCGTGGTATCGAGGCCGGCAATATCTTCCAGCTGGGAACCAAATATACAGAGAGCATGGATATGACGTATATCGATGAGGAAGGCAATTCCAAATATCCGATCATGGGTTGCTATGGTATCGGTATCGGTCGTATGGCTGCCTGCATCTGTGAAGCCCTTCATGATGACAAAGGTCCTATCTGGCCTATCACTGTAGCTCCTTGGCAGGTACACCTTTGCTGCATGCGTGTAGACAATACAGACTGCAAGGAAATGGCTGACTATATCTACAATGAACTTCAGAACCAGGGCGTTGAAGTTATCTACGATGACAGAGATGTCCGTGCCGGCTTCATGTTCAATGACGCAGACCTGTTAGGTGTTCCGGTAAGAGTCACCGTTGGTCCTAAAGCCCTGAAAGAAGGAGAAGTTGAGCTCTCCACCCGCGACAAACGTGTCAATACCCGGGTGAAAAAAGAAGATATTATCAGTGAGATCAATAAACTGATGGATTCCCTCTATGCTGAGATCAATGAAAAGGTACAGGAGCGCATCTAATTCATTTCTCCTGTATAGGAAGGAAATTTTGTTAAGATTTCCTATGTTAGAACACACGATAAATAATCGCTGAATAAAACAAACAGCTGCCAAGGATACCGAAATCGGTTAATCAAACCTTGACAGCTGTCTTTTTTTATTTTACTACTTAGTAGCTATTCACAAAATACTTTGTAAAATAGGCATTATTTCCTGTTTTCGGAGCTTTGGTTCCCTGGAATACGTCAAACAGGATTCTCGCATTTTGTCCCGGCTGAACCTTGAAATAAATGGTATCTCCCTTTTTCAGATTCATACGAGCATAACGATAGTGAAGTGGCTTCGCTATACTGGATGCCGTTTTGCTCTTGCCTGCTCTTTCATTTACATAAATCGTTGAGCTTGCTCCACCCTGTGTGGTTGCCCTTCTGGCTACAAGGCTATTTCCCACTTTTTTATAAATGCATACCGTGGACAGATTACAAGCTTCTGAACTTTTATGATCACAGAAGCTTTCCCCCACAAAACGGAAGGTATATTTTCCTGTCTTCGTTGCAGTGAAGGTATAATAATAATTAGCATAGGCGCTGCCTGTATTTTGCCCATTATCTGTAAACTTGCCAAAACAGAAACTATAATCCTTTAAGCTAATCTTTTTCCCTGATTTCTTAAAGGTTGACAGTTTTGGAGTAGATAACTGTTTGGTTGCTGCCAAAGCTGGCTCTGCCATCACCATAGACAGACACAGTGCCAAAATCAACAACAAACTGTATTTTTTTCTATTTTTCATTTCTGCACCTTACATTATCTGATAAAGTTTGTCATTTCTTTTTCTACTGGCTGCGGCTGCTCTACGCCTGCTTTCTTTCCTGCCTCAATACTCTTAAGCATCCATGCCATGTTCTTTCCCAGAACCTGCATGATCTGCACACCCTCTTTATCCTGAAGTACGTCTTCCGGCTTAGAACCATGCACCATATTCCAGTAACGAGAAGTTACCAAAGGCATCTCACAATAGCTTGCATATTTATTTAATACATCAAGAGTTGCCGTAGTTCCTGCTCTTCTTGCAGATGCCAGAACAGCACAGGGTTTATATCTCAAATCGTTCTCAGCCTTGCCGAACAGTCTGTCCAGAACAGCCAGGATCTCGCCTGATGGTGATGCATAATATACTGGTGAACCGATTACGAT
>CAVDGK010000213.1:0-3578 GCA_963607995.1 Oscillospiraceae bacterium
TAATTTTTTTTCAAATTTTGCTTGCATTCGAAAATAACTTCGGATATAATATTTTTTGTTCCGCATTGGGCTATCGCCAAATGGTAAGGCAACGGACTCTGACTCCGTCATTTCAAGGTTCGAATCCTTGTAGCCCAGCTATTATGAGTTACGAATTTACATCAAGAATAAGATTCAGTGAAATGGGGCCTGACGGGCGATTGACGCTCGGCGGGCTTATTAATTATTTTCAGGATTGCTGCGTTTTTCATAGTCATTCCCTTGGCCTTGGGCCGGTGGACACCATGGACCGGCAGGCAGCCTGGCTTGTATGCACATGGCGCATTGTCATCAACCGCTATCCTATATTGGGAGATGAGGTGGCTGTTAAAACCTGGGGTTATCGCTTAAAGGGCTTTACCGGAGACCGAAATGTCACCATGAAAGACAAGGATGGCAATCTTCTTGCCTATGGAGACTCACGCTGGGTATTTTTTGATCTGAAAGAGCAGCATGTTATGCGTATTCCTCCGGATGAACTATCCTATGGTGAGGAGCCGAAGCTTCAAATGAAGAAAATGCCCCGGCATATCGAAGTACCTAAGGATGGCATTTTAGAAGAAAAATTCAAAGTTCTTCCTTATCAGGTAGATTCCAATCATCACATGAATAATGCTCAGTACGTCAAAATCGGCATCGGCTACCTGCCGGATGCTTTTGAAGTAGGAGAACTCTGGATTGATTTTTTAAATCAGGCACGATTGGGTGATGTTATTTGTCCGAAAATAGTTTATGATGAGGAGAGGGTTACAGTGTCTCTTGAAAATGAAGAAGGCACTCCCTACTCTGTCATGGTTTTCATAAAGATGGGACCGCAGAAAGAGATACAATGATATCCGAATTGATGCGCACTATGCGTTTTCACAATCCTTAAAACATCTGTAATCAGCTTATTTTTTAGAAAAAAAGGCTATTTACTTGTGCTTCGGCGGGCTCCATGGTCAGGCTTGCGTCGGAGTTTTTGGATCTTTTGGCCTTTGTGTTATATAACGAATCAGAAAAATTATTGGGTGGAGTAAAATAATGATAGAACTTGGAAAAATTCAGGAGCTTTGCGTGGTGAAAGAAGCCACCATCGGTGTATACCTGGGAACTGAAGAAGGAGCAGATGAGCGAAACCGCATTCTTCTTCCGAAGAAGCAGGTGCCGCCAAATACAGCCGTAGGAGATTGCATTGAAGTCTTTGTTTACCGGGATTCCGATGATCGCCTTATCGCTACGATTCACGAACCGAAGCTTACCCTTCATGAAACAGCAACTCTTAAGGTGAAACAGATGACGAAGATCGGGGCCTTCTTAGACTGGGGCCTTGAAAAAGATCTTCTCCTTCCCTTCCATGAGCAGACTAAAAATCTTCACGAAGGCGAAGAAGTACTGGTAGCGCTCTATATCGATAAGAGTAAACGTCTTGCCGCTACCATGAAGGTTTATCCTTACCTTTCCACGGAGTCACCTTATAAGGTGGGAGATAATGTGGAAGGTCTGGTTTACCAGTATGCTGCAAACTTCGGCTATTTTGTGGCCGTTGACGGAAAATATTCCGGCCTCATCCCAAAGCGGGAAGCTCAGGCAGGCTACAAGATAGGCCAGACCCTGGACTTCCGCGTCACTCGTGTCCTGGATGATGGAAAGCTGGATCTTTCTACTCACCAGAAAGCTTACATGCAGATGAATGTAGACGCGGATGCGGTGCTGGAAAAGATCGAAAATGATTACGAGGGCCTTCTGCCTTTTGATGACAAAGCTTCGCCAGATGATATTCGCGAAATCTTCGGCCTTTCAAAGGCAGCTTTCAAGCGCGCCGTGGGCCGTCTTTATAAGGAACGCCGGGTTATTCTTGAAAATGGAACTATCCGGGTTCTGAAACCGATAGAAGAGAAATAATGGAGGAAATAATATGAATGCTGAAACCATTACACAGCTGATTCCTGCTTTGCAGGGAAATACAACGGTTATTGGGATTATCGTCATTGCAGTTGCCTTGATCCTGTGCTTTTTTGGGTACAAGCTCCTGCGTCTTGGAGTAACCATCATGGGCTTTGCCGGTGGTGCATCCATCGGTGCCTGGCTGGCAGGTAAAATGGGAGCAAATCAGGCTGTAACGATCATCCTGATTCTGGTTCTTGGCATTGCCCTGGCCATTCTTTCTTTCATGATCTACAAAGTTGGTGTTTTTCTTATGATCTTCTTTATGATCCTGGCCATCGGTGCCGTGGTTATCATGGCTACAGGTTCTAACACATATTCCTGGATCATCACGCTGATCGTTGCTGTGCTGGTAGGCATCCTGGGAGTTGTGCTGATTCGTCCGGTAACCATTTTGGTGGATGGCTTAAATGGCGGTTTGACAGCCGTTGCCACTCTCTTCAGCCTCATTGGCTTAACGGGCAGCACAGAGTCCATGATCGCCATTATTGCTGGATTTGTCCTTGGTATCGTGGGTATCGTGGTTCAGTTTAAGACCACCAAAGAAAGAGCACGTGATCGCAGGAGATAATCAATGTCGTTTGCTCACCTTCACGTCCATACGGAATATTCCCTTTTGGACGGTTCTAATAAAATCAAAGACTATGTCAAAAAAGTCAAAGAGCTGGGCATGAACAGTGCAGCCATAACAGACCATGGGTCTATGTATGGCTGCATTGATTTTTATCGGGCAGCTTTGGCAGAAGGCATCAAGCCTATTATCGGCTGTGAGGTGTATGTGGCTCCCGGAAGCCGCTTCGATAAAGAAGGCGGCATGAATGGGGAAGACCGTTATTATCATCTGGTGCTTCTGGCAGAAAATGATACCGGCTATGCGAATCTTATGAAGATCGTGTCAGCCGGCTTTGTTGAGGGCTTTTATTATAAGCCTCGTGTGGATAAGGAAGTCCTTCGAAAATATCACGAAGGCATCATTGCTTCCTCTGCCTGTCTGGCCGGCGAGGTGGCCCGCTTTTTGGTCCGTGGTCAGTATGAAAATGCCAAAAAGGCAGCTCTTGAATATCGGGATATTTTCGGAGAGGAAAATTTCTTTTTAGAACTGCAGGATCATGGCATTCCTGAGCAGAAGCTTGTTAACCGTCAGCTTATGAGGATGCATACGGAAACCGGCATTTCCATGATCTGCACCAATGACGTCCATTACACTGCAGCGGAAGATGCGGAGGCCCATGATATTCTCCTTTGCATCCAGACCGGCAAAAAAGTGCAGGATGAAGACCGGATGCGGTACGAGGGCGGCCAGTATTATGTAAAATCGGAAGAAGAAATGGCTTCCCTTTTCTCTTACGTGCCGGAAGCTCTGGAAAATACCCAGAAAATAGCAGACCGCTGCAATGTTACTATCGTTTTCGGTGAACGGAAGCTGCCGGCATACGATGTGCCGGATGGATATGATTCCTGGACTTTCCTTAATAAATTATGCCGGGAAGGTCTGGAAAGAAATTATGAGATCATTACCCCGGAAATCGAGTCCCGCCTTCAATATGAGCTCAATACTATTAAGGAAATGGGCTTCGTGGATTATTTCCTTATTGTATGGGATTATATTAAAT
>CAVDGK010000214.1:0-3506 GCA_963607995.1 Oscillospiraceae bacterium
GACAGTATATTGATACAATTGAAACAAAAGAGGCTACAGCACAGATTTTAACGGATGCCATGGTTGGTCACAGCATCGACCTGAATCTTACACGACCTGAGGTTAAACGCAGTGAAACTGTTGTTAAGATTAATGATGTAACCGTTTATAACGACGAACATATCAAGGTTCTGGATGGTGTGAATTTTGAAGCTTACGGTGGTGAGGTTCTTGGTATCGCTGGCATTTCCGGAAGCGGACAGAAGGAATTATGCGAAGCTGTGGCAGGTCTTCAGGGCATCGATGGCGGCAAAATCAGTTATTATGGTGGTTATGCTGATTATGATATTGAAATTAATGCCCAGACGAAAGAAGTTGACTGTCAGAAAAAGATGGCAGATTTTGGGGTCTTTGCCTTCGTTCCGGAAGACCGTCTCGGTATGGGCCTTGTCGGTTCTATGGGTATGACAGATAATGTCCTTCTTCGAACCTATACCAAGACAAAGTCCATCTTTACAGATCGTAAGGAACCCAAAAAGCTGGCAGATCAGCTGATCAATGATCTTGAAATCAAGACACCGGATACGGAATTCCCTGTAAGACGTTTATCCGGCGGTAATGTTCAGAAGGTTTTGCTTGGCCGTGAAATTCTGAATAATCCGAAGCTTCTTGTGGTGGCTTATCCTACCCGCGGTCTTGATATCATGTCTTCCTTCAAGGTTTATGATCTTGTTAATGAACAGAAAGAGAAGGGGACTGCTGTTATCTACGTTGGTGAAGATTTGGATGTTTTGCTCCAGCTTTGTGATCGTATCCTTGTTTTGTGTGACGGTAAAGTCAGCGGTATTGTTAATGCAGCTGATGTGACCAAGGAAGACATCGGACTTATGATGATCCATGTAGAGGAAGATGATAAGGAGGGAGCGAAAGCATGAGTGATATCAAAAATAATGTAAAAGAGCCGCTTATGCGTATCGCGAAGCGGGATGAGCTTTCGAAAAACAAATCAGTAGGCATACGTATCCTGGCTGTTGTACTGGCTCTTTTTGTGGGCGGTTTGATTTTCCTGGCTCTTGGAAAAAATCCCATTACAGCTTATCATGACATGATTTATGGTGCTTTTGGATCTTCAGTTTTGATTGAAGAAACTGTTAAGCAGACTATTCCTCTTTTGATTACAGCTATTGGTATTTCCTATGCTTTTAAAATGCAGTTTTGGAATATTGGTGGTGAAGGTCAGATTCTTATTGGTGGTGTCGGTGCTGCTTTCTGGGCTTTCTTCTTTGCTGACAAGCTGCCGAAGATTCCGCTTATTATTTTAATGTTTGTAACAGCAGCTGTTCTCGGGGGCTTATGGGGACTTATTCCGGCCCTTTTCAAAGCAAAATGGGGAACAAACGAAACCCTTTTTACCCTGATGCTGAACTATATTGCTATGTATTTCATTTCTTATCTGCAGAATGGACCCTGGAAGGCTTCAGGAAGTTCATTCCCCAAGATGCCAATGATCAATAAAGGTGTTTATCTGACTAAGGTTTTAGGTGTGCACTGGGGATGGATCGCTTCCATCATCTTGATTATAATTACATGGATCTATTTTAAAAAGACAAAGGCCGGCTTTAATATTGCTGTTGTCGGTGAAAGTAATAATACGGCTCGTTATGCCGGCATTAACGTAGGTAAGGTTTTCCGTCGTACCATGTTTATTTCCGGTGCTATCATTGGTCTGGTTGGTTTCTTCCAGGTGGCCGGCTCGGATCATACTCTATCTGAGAGCACGGCAGGCGGTGTTGGCTTTACGGCAATCACTGTTGCCTGGCTGGCTCATATGTCACCGGCAGGAATCGGTGTTGTTGCTCTTGCAATCGCTGTTCTTGAGAGAGGATGCAATCAGATCGAAACCACACTGGGTGTTCCTTCTTCTGTATCGGATATTCTTATAGGTCTCATCCTTTTCTTCATGCTGGGATGTGAATTCTTCATGAATTACAAAGTAATCTTCCGTGGTAGGAATGGAAAGGAGGCCAAAGCATGAATATTATAATAAATCTTTTGATTGCTGCTGTTGTAGCAGGTACCCCCCTTCTTTTGGGCGCCATGGGCGAAATCTTAACAGAGCGTTCCGGAAATATTAACCTGGGTGTTGAAGGTGAAATGTTTATGGGCGCTATGGCTTCCATTGCAGCTTCCTATTTCTATACCAGTCATGGTGGTACATCAGGATTTGTTTCAGTTTTAGTATCAGTTATTTTTTCTTTTTTATTGGGTGCTTTTGGAGCTCTTATTTATTCCTTCCTGGTTATTACTTTAAGAGCTAACCAGAATGTAACCGGTCTGATCCTGACTATTTTTGGTACTGGTTTTGGTAATTTCTTCGGCGCTTATATTCCCAAGGCAACAGGAGAAACACTGGTCGTTTCAGACTTTACAAAAGCGATGTACAGCAATATCGGACCTTTCAACTGGATGGTTTATTTTGCTATTATCATTGCCATTATCCTGGCGATTTTCCTCTTTAAGACACGTCAGGGTCTTTCCCTTCGGGCTGTGGGTGAAAATGCTTCAGCAGCCGATACGGTAGGTATCAATGTTACCAAATATCGCTATTTTGCAACGGTTATTGGTGGCGGTATCTGTGGTCTCGGCGGCATGTATATTGCCATGGTGCAGCAAGGCGGCAACTGGGTTGATGATTGCGTCAGCGGTTATGGCTGGCTGGCTGTTGCCCTTGTCATCTTCGCATCCTGGAGAACCACGAAGGCTTTGTGGGTAGCTCTTATTTTCGGTGGTCTTAAAATTGCCCGCTTCTATGTTAATCTTCCTATTCCGGATCAGATTTATGACATGGCACCTTATATCGTTACCATTGTTATTTTGGTTCTGACCAGCATGACGGGAAATAAGGAAAATTCACAGCCGAAGGCATGCGGCGTTAATTATTTCCGCGAGGAACGCTGATAAAATTAGAAATAAAGTAGAAAATAAAGGGATTCTGCGTTAGCAGGACCCCTTTTTCTTTTACAAAATTTTAACAGTATGGATGAAATAAAAATGGTATACTATAATGAAATTGTTTGGTTTATGACACGGACGAGTAACATTCAAAATAGTATGCTGCGTAAATTGTATTTCATTTAAATGGAGCAGTATTACTAATTTAGTCAAGGAGCGGAAGTTCTCTTCCGATAAAGATATGGAAAGTATATATGGAGATCATATTCCGGAACTGCAGGAAACGATGCAGTATCTGGTGAATGAAATAAATAATGTTCGGGAAAAAATGAAAGAAAACCGGGGAACAGATCCGGTAGAACATCTTTTAAGCCGCATTAAGGATGAAGAAAGCATGCGGGAAAAATGCCGGCGAAAAGGCCTTCCTGAGACAACAGAATCAGCCTTGGAAGATATCCATGATGCTATTGGGATACGGGCTGTCTGCGGTTTTGTCAGTGATGTGTATGCCATTCGGAATCATTTGGTGAAACTGAAAAATTGCGAAGTTATTGAAGAAAAAGACTATATTAAAC
>CAVDGK010000215.1:0-3492 GCA_963607995.1 Oscillospiraceae bacterium
AATGGCTGAAAAGATTTAAAGATGGTTGACTTAACGGAAATGGTTTGGTAATTTATATCCATAAAAGGGAGTAGCTTACCGATTAAGTTCGGTTCATTTTTTCGTCAGGTCAGTTATAGAAAGATATAACTCGGAAAGTGATTAATTAGCGAGACTTTTACTGCTGGTGCAGTAGGAGTCTCTTCTTTTTTGCCTGCTGCACACAAAAAGAAAGAGAGGAAAGAGAATGTTTTTGCAGGTATTGATTTTACTGGTAGGTTTTTTGTGTCTGGTTAAAGGGGCTGACTGGTTTGTAGATGGCGCAGCAAATATAGCTAAAAAGCTGGGAATTCCCCAATTAATCATTGGCCTTACAATCGTGGCTATGGGAACCAGCATGCCGGAGGCGGCGGTCAGTATTACAGCAGCTACACAGCAAAATGCCGGCATTACAATTGGCAATGTGGTTGGCAGTAATATTTTAAATATCCTGATCATCCTGGGCATTACGGCGATGATCACCAATGTGGCAATTCAAAAATCAACCCTTCGCTATGAAATTCCATTTATGCTTTTTATTACCGTTGTTTTGATCATATGCGGAATTACCGGGGCGGAAATAACATTTTGGGAAGGCGTGCTTTTCTGGGCACTGTTCATCGTCTATCTTGTCTATTTGTTTATCATGGCAAGAAATGATAAAAGTGAGGAAGAAGATTCAAAAGATGTGCCGATCTGGAAATGCCTTCTGATGATCGTCCTTGGCGGCATTTTGGTTGTAAAGGGAAGCGATTTTGCTGTTGAGGGAGCGACAGCCATTGCCCGCTATTTTGGCATGAGTGAGCGATTTATCGGGCTGACCATAGTGGCCTTCGGAACTTCTCTTCCGGAACTGGTAACTTCCGTGACAGCTGCAAGAAAAGGAAATGTGGATATTGCCATCGGCAATATTGTAGGAAGCAATATTTTTAATATTCTTTTTGTCATTGGTACGACGGCCTTGATTTGTTCTGTACCTTTTGAAAGCAAGTTCTACGTTGATTCACTGGTGGCTCTTGCAGCAGGTGTGATTTTGTGGCTTGGAACATTTAAAAATAAAGAATTGAGAAGACCATGCGGTATCGTTATGCTGCTGGCATATGCGGCCTATTTTGTATATTTGTGTGTTGTATAAAATCGGGAGCAAAAGAATCATGCTATGATGAGAACTTATTTTTAAGTTGAACTTGATCTTTTGAAACACTCAAATATGAATAAAAAGCTATTCTTCAAGACAAAATGAGCAGATTACAAATGCATGGAAGATTGATAAAATACAAAGTGCGCAGTAACCTTAGCATTGAAACTGGAAATATAAGGAGCAAAGAAAATGAGTCTACTGATTAAGGATACGACACGGGAAGAGCGAGAAGCCATCGTTCGGGATTCTCTTGGAAATATTGAAGCCAACTGCGATGGATGTATGGCCGGACTGGCAGAAATGTATCAGGATTACATTGATGGAAAAAAAGAAATCCGTGAAATTACAATGGAATTTAATGCCCGCTATGTCCGGGATATGGATCGGGAAGAAAGACAGTCCTGCGTGATGTGATGATGGCAGGTTAAAACTTAGAGGCCGGATGGTCTGAGCGGAAAAGTTTGAGGCCGGAATCGATCAAATATTATTAAAAATCAAAAGAGCACCTCTTATGGAAGTTCTTTCATCGTGAGAATTAAAGCTGACGATGAGGAACCATAAGGGGTGCTCTTTTTTATTCTTGACAACAGAATACATGCAAAGCGTGAATTCTACTGTTTATGTGAAGCGTGTTTCTCTTGATTCAAGCCAATAGTTAGGCTACTTTTCTGCCGATATTGATAAGCTTCAGGACCACCGGAATCAGAACCACATTGATAGCCATTTCCACAAGGAAATTAACACCAACAAGACCAACGATCATGTAAAGACCTGCAGATGCAAAGCCGGCAGCTTCGCCCCAGGCGGCAATGGTGTCATAGAAGAAAAGCCGGCAGCCAAGCAGGAAAATACCTGTATTGACGATGGGGGCACAGATGGCAGCGATTGTTACGGCAAGGTAACGGTTTTTATGCTGGAGCTTTACATAGACAAATCCGGCAACGAGACCGGCAAGAACGCCTTTTGCCAGAACCGTAATGACTGTGCCCGGAATGCTGACGGCAAGGAAGGCACCGGCATCGGTAAAGAGTACCATAAGGCCGAAGACGAAACCAAGCCAGGCGCCGGCGGCTACGCCATAAAGGGCTGCACCAACAACGATGGGGATAAGAACCAGCGTGATGTTGAAAATGCCGAAGCGAATGCTGATGGAAAGGGCTTCCAGAACGATGATGATGGCCGTGAAGAGACCAAGGCCGACGAGTTGCTTTGTTTTTTGATTCATATTAAATTTTCCTCCCTGCTACTGTTCCGGCTTGGGCCGGATATAGTGCGCGACCAGTATATCATTGATATTTTGTGAATACAAGGTGCTGATTGTCACAGAATGAAAGGAAAGGTCTCTTGTTTTTTAAAAAAGACATACTCATATCACAGTCATTTGGCACTTTATAAAAGCCAAAGAGCACTCACTGCCTTTAGGCGGTTGATGCTCTTGAACGAAGTGCTGGGTGGGGCACGATGCCTCGTAGAGCTGCTTTTATATGCGAAGGCAGCGGATTAGGAATATCATTGACCTGAAAGTCTTAAGGGGATTTCCTTGAAAGACTGCTTTTCCATGCCTTGAAATGAAAGCTTGTATTATGAAACGAGTTTTGATTAGTTATGACAAAACAAGTTAAATTTGCAAGTGAACAAGTGATTATAGTGCGAAATATTGCAAATAGAAAGCGAGCAAATATAATACAATCAACAGGATATACGAACCGGTTCTAAACCTGCAGCCGCCAATAAAATCATAATAATCAGAAGGAGATGAATGTTATGAAGAGACGAATGTGGGGTATTTTGCTGAGCCTTATTATGGTAGTAAGTCTGCTGCCTATGACAGCTTTTGCAGAAAGTGAGAACCAGGAAACAAATCCTGAAAGCATCATCGAAGAAACACTGGAAGGAAATGAAGCAGAAGGTATAGCAGAAGGTGCGATGGAAGGAACTCCTGTGGAGCCAGCAGGAGAAACAAATGAAGGCACAGAAGGTACGGAAGAAAATGCAGCAGAAGTGCCGACAGAAGA
Source organism: Oscillospiraceae bacterium (assembly GCA_963607995.1). Taxonomy (GTDB): domain Bacteria; phylum Bacillota; class Clostridia; order Lachnospirales; family Lachnospiraceae; genus Chordicoccus. The sequence continues at coordinate 3,175 of CAVDGK010000215.1, forward strand.
GCAAAGTGAAGTTTCATCCAATGAGAATTCAGAAGGTATAACAGAGGGTGGAACGGAAATTTCAGATACAGGTGCAGAAGAAAGCATTTCTGATGAGAAATCAGAGCCCATACCGGAAGAGAGCGAAGAAAGTGTCGCTGAAGGCAGTACGGAAGATTCTTCTGAAGACATGATGGAAAATACTTCAGAAAGTATCGAAGAAAATTCTGTTGAAGGTAAAATGGATGGAATGCCTGAAGAGGAAAGCACAGCAGAAGTTCCATCTGTTGATGAGAGCACAAATGACGAAGTTATCCTGCCGGAGACAGAGGCAGTTAA
>CAVDGK010000216.1:0-3459 GCA_963607995.1 Oscillospiraceae bacterium
TCTTGATACGGCTTCCACGGTTTGTCACGTTGAGAACAACGATGAGAACACTGGCAACGATACCAACAATAAGGCAGGGCATGTTCAGCTGGTTGATCGGTGTTTCGAAAAGCTTACCTGAGAAAACTGCAAGGAAGCCTGACGGGAACGGAGCAATGGATCCGGTGGAGCTATTGGCACTTAAAAGTGCTGTGCCCCAGCCACGGAAGGCCAGGTAACCGGCCAGTGTAGCGATCCATGGCGGAATGTTCATGTAAGCAATAACAAATCCTAAAGCAGCACCGTAGATAATACCAACAAGCAGCATCAAAACGATTGAAAGCGCAATATTGACACCATTGATAACCATCAATATACCACCGATGGCACCAAGGAGACAAACGAAGGAACCGCAGGAAAGATCGATATTACCACCGGTCAGCATACAGATCAGCATACCGGTTGCCAGGATATAAACATAAGCGTTCTGTGTGATCAGAGCGTTAAAATTCAAAGGTGTAAACATCTGTCCCTGAGTCATGACAGCAAAGAAGATATAGACCAGGAGCAGAATAAAGATCATGGTATTCTTTTTCAATACCTTTTTCACATTACTCATTTTCATCCCTCCCTTTATTTCTTTTCTTTCTTGCTCATAACATCAAAGATAACGGCTACCAGAAGAACGATACCTTTAACAACCTTCTGATAGTTAGATTCAATACCCATGATACTCATACCCTGGTTAATAACACCCATAAGGACAGCACCAACTACCATACCACCAACAGAACCGACACCACCGTAAGCGGAAGCACCACCAATGAAACAGGAAGCGATAGCATCCATTTCATAGCCCTGGCCGTAAGTCGGCTGGCAGGAAGCAGCTCTGGCGATCGTCAGGATACCGGCAAGACCGGCAAGAAGACCCATGTTTGCATAAGCGAAGAAATATACTTTCTTAGTATTAACACCGGAAAGTCTTGTCGCTTTTTCATTACCACCAACAGCATAGAGGTAACGACCCATCGCTGTTCTCTTTGTAATGTAATAATAGATCAGAAGAACGGCACCGATCCAAACCAAAGCGCTGGGAATACCTTTGTATTCAGAAAGCTTGTAAGAAATCCACAACATGATAATGATGGCAATGGCTCTCTTTAAAACACCAATGAAAAGGGGATCGACTTCATAGCCTTTTTTCTGTCTTGCAATACGATTTCTAAGGGAAACAGCGATAATGATAAGAATCAAAATACCGCATACCACAAAGCATGTAAGATTGAACTTTTCGCCATTAAAGAAATCCGGAATGTAGCAGTTAGCACCACCGCCGAAGACATTTAAGAATGTTTCATCGGATACGGTAATCGCATAACCGTTCATAACAACGTTTGACAAACCACGGAAAGCATACATACCGGCCAGAGTGGCGATGAATGGTGGAACTTTAACGTAGGCAACCCAGAATCCCTGGAACATACCAACCAGAAGACCTACACCCAGCATAGCGATGACAGCTACCCAGCAATTCATGCCCTTGTCCATCATCATGGCGCCGATACCACCGGTAAAGCAGACAACGGAACCAACAGAAAGGTCGACGTTACCACCGGTCAGGATGCAAAGCAGCATACCTGTTGAAAGAACGAACACGTAAGCGTTCTGTGAAATCAGGTTGTTAATATTCTGGGCATATAAGATTTTGCCCTCAGTTGTAATATAGAAGAAAACGATTACCAGCACGAGGGCAATCAGCATGGTATTTTTCTTTAATGCATCAAGTGCTTTATTTTTTCCCATCATTATACCCCCTTTCCGGATTTGATGATGCTGGCCATGATACTCTCCTGGGTTGCATCCTCAGCTTTCATCTCATCAACGATCTTTGCTTCGTTCATAACGTAGATACGATCGCTCATGCCGATGACTTCCGGAAGTTCGGAAGAAATCATGATAACGGACTTGCCGGCCGCTACCAGATCATTGATAATGCAATAAATCTCGTACTTAGCGCCAACGTCGATACCACGGGTAGGCTCGTCAAGGATCAGCACATCCGGTTCTGTAAACATCCACTTAGCCAAAAGAACCTTCTGCTGGTTACCACCAGAAAGATTACCAACCTTCTGTTCAACCGTCGGACACTTTGTACGAAGCATCTGACGATACTTTTCAGCTACCTGATATTCCTTATCCTTATCGATGACATTGTGGTTGCTGACATTTGCCATATTGGCAAGGGACGTATTGACTTTGATGGACTGGGTCAGAACAAGACCATTTCCTTTACGGTCTTCTGTTACATAAGCCAGCTTGTTCTTGATAGCATCCTGTGCATTCTTAAGGACCACTTCCTTGCCGTTGATCTTCAGAGTACCTGTAATGCCGGTACCATAGGTACGGCCAAAAATACTCATGGCAAGCTCGGTACGTCCGGCACCCATCAGACCATAGATACCAACAACTTCACCCTTACGAACGTTAATGGAGACATTATCAACCACTTTGCGTTCCGGATAAAGGGGATGGAATACCGTCCAGTCTTTAACTTCCATGTTAATGTCACCAATGGCAACACCCTGTCTCTTGGGGAAACGGTCTGTGATTTCACGGCCAACCATGCCTTTAATAATGCGGTCTTCGGAAATATCCTTGTTGGCATTATCAATAGTTTCAATGGTGGAACCATCACGGACTACTGTAATTTTATCTGATACGTATGAAACCTCATTTAATTTATGAGTGATAATGATCATAGTCATACCCTGTTTCTTGAACTCAAGCATAAGATCAAGAAGGGCTTTTGAATCTGTTTCATTCAAGGATGATGTAGGCTCATCCAGAATAAGCAGTTTTGCTTTCTTGGCAAGAGCTTTGGCGATTTCGACCAGCTGCTGCTTACCGGTTCCGATTTCTTTGATCAGTGTTTTGGAGGACTCGGATAATCCCACCATTTTCAAATACTTATCGGCTTCTGCATAAGTTTCATCCCAGTTAATAGCATTCTTTCTGCCGCGTTCATTACCAAGGAACATGTTTTCGCCGATGGACATGTAAGGAACAAGTGCAAGTTCCTGATGGATGATAACGATTCCCTTTTCTTCGGAATCCTTAATCTTATGGAATTTACAAACTTCACCATTATAAATGATGTCACCTTCATAGCTGCCGTACGGATAAATACCGCTCAGTACGTTCATCAAGGTGGATTTTCCCGCTCCGTTTTCGCCGACGAGTGCGTGAATTTCGCCTTCTTCGACCTGCAGATTGACATTGTCAAGAGCTTTAACGCCAGGGAATGTCTTGGTAATATTCTTCATTTCCAATAATATTTTAGCCAATTGAATCCCTCCCTATCTGTTGACGCCACTCCCTACGAGATGACTGTCGAACAAATCGGCAGGCGGGGTTCACCCGCCTGCACTAAGTTTAAACTGTTTTAGGAATAATAATTACTTAAGATCTTCTTCTGTGTAG
>CAVDGK010000217.1:0-3439 GCA_963607995.1 Oscillospiraceae bacterium
GAAATAACCACCATGGTGATGTCAAACATGACCTTAACCTTATGGAAAACGATACCGGTAACGTCAGAAACGGCCTGCATGCAGCCTTCACCAGCCAGAGGCATGATATCCGCCGGCATATAGAAAAAGATACCGATGGCGATGAGTACAATGCTGATCAGCATCATAATGATGCGAAGAATGATATTCTGGGGATCCGGCAAAAATGAGACACACCAGTTGCAGAAGGTAGTGAAATAGCCAAAGACGATACCGACGATAACCTGAAGAAGATTTTTCCATTTAAACTTGCTGCGCAGCAGCAGAATCTGAAGTAAAACCAGGAAAATATGGAAGACGATGGTAGCTTTACCCATTTCAAGACCTGTGATCTTGGTTATGGTATAGGGAATGGAGCTGACCGGGGAAACCCCCAGATTTGATTTAACAGAAATGGCGATGCCGGCTGTCATAATAAAAAGACCAATCAGATACCAAATGAAACGTGTTTTGAGTTTTCTTTTATTCATAAAAATCCCCCTTTAATTAATAATCCAATCAAGATTTTTAACTCAGTTAATCTATGCGGCCAAGAAAAGATATTTAATAGCAAGGCCATAAAATGGAACCTGCAAGAATGAAAGATATGGAGTCCTGTGCGCCTTGGTCTCTTGAAACCTACCAAAAAGAAAACAGGCAATAAATTGTCTGCTCAAAAAAATAAAGCCTCGAACGAGACTTCATCGAATCTTCTATAGGATAAAACAATGTGAGTTAAATCTTAGAAAAGAATGCCGGCGGTGGGACTCGAACCCACACACCCTCACGGATAACAGATTTTGAGTCTGTCTCGTCTACCAATTCCGACACGCCGGCTTGCGTACAAACAACGCTTGTTTATTATAACATAAAAGAAAAAAAATAAAAGTAAAAATTTGAATTTATAAAAATGCAATAGCATTCACTGCATTTAGACGGTAGGTGCGGGGTGGGACCCAGTACCTCGTAGGGAACGCAGTGCCGTTTTTTTATGAGCAAGTAGCGAAGCGGATTGCGAATATCCTTGACATTCGTGGGTTACGTTTTGTGAACAGTCTAAAAAAATCCCCGACTCTGTGTTTTACACACAAGCCGGGGATGATGTTCTCATACTTAGAGTTTATTCATGTCCAATGATATTCAATATTGATTTCGCAGCCTGCTCAATACAATGCAGTAGGGATCACTCCATATGAGTATTCTTTTATTTCGCATGTACTTCTTCGAAAGTTTTAACGATTTCTGCATCCGGAGCAGCTGTTGCAAGGCTGACGATGACATTCACCAAAAGACCAATGATAAAGCCCGGAAGAAGTTCGTAGATGCTCCATACACCGCCCATCGGGCTGAGAAGGAAATTCCAAACAAAGATTACGACACCACCAACGATCATACCGGAAAGAGCACCATATTTATTGGAACGTTTCCAGAAGAGGGCAAGAAGGACAGTAGGACCAAAGGCTGCACCGAAACCAGCCCAGGCGAAAGATACAATGCCAAAAACGGAGCTGTCCGGATCCCAGGCCAGGAAGATGGCGACAAGGGAAATGCCGATAATGGTCAGTCTTGAAAGACGCATGGTGGCTTTCGCAGAGAGGTTCACACCAAAGAAGTTATGAACCAGATCGTGGGAAATACTGGAAGCAGAAGCCAGCAACTGGGAATCAGCCGTTGACATGGTAGCGGCCAGGATGCCGGAAAGAATGATGCCGGCGAAAATAATAAGCACAACGCCATGCTGACTCATAAGATCAGCAATTCGAATAATAATGGTTTCCGATTCGGAACTCGTAGTCAGTGTCTCGAGAATGCCATTTGAGGAAAGGCAAAGACCAATGATACCGATCATGATGGCTACAACCATGGAAAGCACAACCCAGACTGCAGCGATGCGGCGAGATGTCTTCAGCATTTTTTCGTCCTTGATAGCCATGAAACGCAGCAGAATGTGAGGCATACCGAAGTAACCAAGTCCCCAGGCTAAAGTAGAAATGATACTAAGAACACCGAAGCTTCCGGCCGTTCCTGTGGAAGCGTCATACCCCTGAAGCATATTGAAATAGCCGGGAAGATCCTTTGCATTATTAATGACATTGTCAAGGCCACCTGCCTGATTAAGACCAAAGACAATGATAACCACGAGAGCTACTGTCATGAAAATACTCTGGACCAGGTCCGTCGTAGAAACGGCCATGAAGCCCCCCAGCGTGGTATACAAAATGATAACCAGAGCACCAACGATCATAGCTACATGATAATCAAATCCAAAAAGACTGTTAAAAAGAGTACCGACAGCTTTGAAACCCGATGCCGTATAGGGTACAAAGAAGATGATAATGATAAGAGCTGACACGAAGGAAAGAACGTGACGCTTATCGCCATAACGATTTGAGAAAAATTCCGGAACGGTGATGGCATTGATCTTAGCAGAATAGCGTCGAATACATTTTGCCACAATCAGGAAATTAAGATAAGTGCCAACTGCAAGGCCAATGGCTGTCCATGAAACTTCTGCAAGACCGGAAAGATAAGCCAGACCCGGCAGACCCATGAGAAGGTAACTGCTCATATCGGAAGCTTCGGCACTCATGGCTGTAACCAGAGGTCCGAGAGAACGGCCGCCGATAAAGAAGCTGCTGGAGTTAGCACTTTCGCCTTTATTATTAAAGGCAAAACCAATTACAAGCATGCCGATCATGTAAATGACGATGACGGCAATCAGCAGTATCTGAATACTGTTCATAATAAAATCCCCCATAAAAATCTGTCATATGTTTGTGGATTATAGCACAGTTTTTCTTATAACAAAATACAGAACGCAGTATAGAATGTATTCTGTACAACGTTCTGTATAAAATGTCTAAATGATTTGAAATATAAGGGAAAATTATCTGTACAAATTAAGATGCATTTTTGCGACAATTGAAGGATTGGTACTGCACTTCATTTTTATGAAATTACAGAGAAAACCGATTGTTGCTGGTGAATGCTTTATTTCTGAATCAAATGCTGCACTTAAGTTTATGCCCTGATAAGTGTGAAGCACTAAAAATATTCTATTGTTTGGCAGAATCCTCACTATGTATAAGCCCATCGATAAAGCGGGGCGTAATGCGGTCTGTGTAAGATAACAGAGAATAATCCCCACCCGACAGACACCAGTCATAAAGCAGGGCTCGTTCCCACATGGCATAGGAATGGAGAATATCCTCCGCACTCATGTCTGTGGTAAAATCTCCTTTTTTTAAGCCATTTTTGATGATGGACTTAAGAAGTTTAAAGTAGAGGCGATTCCGGTCAAGAAGCTGCTTTTCACTTTGGAAGTAGAGCTGGGTAGCAAGAAGCTGGGAAATCAGATCATGAGAGACACCATTTTCAATGGTGGAAAAAAGCTCGTGATTAAGATAGATCAGCTTATCTC